>JASJFV010000156.1:0-6091 GCA_033791885.1 Gammaproteobacteria bacterium
CCTCTTTGTACTGGCTGGCACGCATGCTTGATGGTGGAGCTGATCCATTCTATGTCGCCAGACGCGTGGTTCGCATGGCCAGCGAAGATATTGGCAATGCCGATCCACGTGGACTGCAACTGGCCCTTAATGCGTGGGAAGCCCTGGAGCGCCTGGGTAGTCCTGAAGGTGAATTAGCCCTGGCCCAGGCTGTAAGCTACCTTGCCAGCGTGCCAAAAAGTAACGCAGTCTACACAGCCTGGAAGAAAGCCATTGCTGACGTGCAGCACCAGGGTTCATACCCGGTGCCGCTGCATCTTCGAAATGCCCCGACTAAGTTGATGAAAGACCTTGGTGCCAGTCAGGATTACCGCTATGCCCATGATGAATCTGAGGGCTATGCAGCCGGAGAAAATTATTTCCCCGACGAGATGAAACCTGTTCGCTACTACGAACCTGTGGATCGAGGTCTGGAAAAAAAGATTGCAGAACGTCTCAGGTATCTAGGACAATTGGACAACACGCAACGGAAGCAGAACAAGTGAACAGACTGAAACAGAGGGTATTAAACTGATACGATGAAGCAGCTACTAGCGATCGCAGCCGGCGGAGCAGTGGGAGCTTTGATGCGGTATGGAATGTCAAACGCGATTTATGCCATGCTTGGCAGGTCATTCCCTTATGGCACACTGGCAGTCAATGTGCTTGGTTCTCTGTTGATGGGTTTCCTGTTCGTCCTGCTAATCGAGAGATCAACGCTTGATGTGCTGTGGCGAGGGGCAATTCTGATAGGGGGGCTGGGCGCCTTTACAACCTTCTCTACTTTTTCTATTGAGACGCTCAACCTGATTGAGAATGGTGCTATGACCCTTGCATTGCTAAACATGTTATTAAGCGTAATCCTTTGTATTATTGCCGTCTGGTTCGGTGTTGCTGTGGCGAGGCAGATCTAGTCTGACCGGCTAGCCTGAAATTTCTATTTTGGATCTCTGATGAAAACGATGAAAGTGACCGTAGTGCGGATGTACTGCACCGAAGGCAAGGGTAAGTTAAAGGATATGCTGGCGAAGTTACATGATGATTACCATGTCAGGGGAGTGACTGTTTTCCGCGGAGTGGCGGGTTTTGGTACATCAGGAAAACTCCATTCTTCAAGCTTGCTGGATATCTCTCTTGATTTACCGCAGGTAATCGAATTTTTCGATGAAGAGGAAAAAGTTGCCAGCCTTCTTTCAGAACTTTCCACTTCATTCGAGCCCGGACATGTTGTCAGCTGGTCTGCTGAAGTCAATATTTAAAAACAACATTACAACTGCTCTAAGCACAAACCTACAACGAATAATTAATTATTATGCTAGATCCACAACTATTGCGAAATGATCTCGACAGCGCTGCCGAGAAACTGTTAATCAAAGGTTACCAACTCGACAAAAAACAGTTCATAGAGTTAGAAGCACAGCGTAAATCGCTGCAGGTTCAGGTTGAAGACCTGCGTAGCCAGCGCAATACGGAATCAAAGAAGATTGGACAGGCCAAAGCTGCAGGCGAAGACATACAGCCTCTGCTTGCTGCTGTTGCCAGTCTCGGTGATGAACTGAAGGCCTCAGAACAGTCTCTGGTCATGCTGCAGGAAAAGCTCAATGACCTGCTGGCAGGCATTCCCAATATCCCGCATGAATCTGTCCCGCCAGGCAAGGATGAAAGCGATAATGTTGAATTACGTCGCTGGGGCGATCCCCGAGTCTTTGATTTTCAGCCCAGGGACCATGTCGATCTTGGAGCTGAGCTGGGCATGGACTTCGAAATGGCAGCGAAACTAACGGGCAGCCGCTACGTCGTTATGCAGGGAAGCCTGGCTACCCTGCACCGGGCACTTACGCAGTTTATGCTGGACACACACAGTCGACAGAATGGTTACACTGAGAGTTATGTTCCCTATATTGTGAACTCTGACAGTTTGCGTGGAACAGGTCAGCTGCCAAAATTTGAAGAAGATTTATTCAAGCTGAATACAGAACAAGACAATTATCTAATTCCTACGGCAGAGGTCCCAGTGACCAATATCCTGCGTGATGAAATCATCAGTGCTGACCAGTTACCCTTCAAACGTGTCGCGCATACGCCCTGTTTCCGCAGTGAAGCAGGATCCTACGGGCGTGATACGCGTGGCATGATACGGCAGCACCAATTCGAAAAAGTTGAACTGGTACAGGCCGTGTCCTCTGAAGATTCCTGGCGGGCCCTGGATGAGCTGACAGGTCATGCCGAAGGAATTCTGCAGGCACTTGAACTGCCGTACCGTGTAGTCAACCTGTGTGGCGGAGATCTCGGCTTTGGATCAGCTAAAACCCATGATCTGGAAGTCTGGCTGCCTGGCCAGCAGGCCTATCGGGAGATTTCTTCCTGCTCGAATTTTGGTTCTTTCCAGGCCAGACGCATGCAGGCTCGCTGGCGCAACCCGGAAACCGGAAAACCAGAGTTACTGCATACTATTAATGGTTCCGGTCTGGCCGTTGGCAGGGCCCTGGTAGCCGTGATGGAAAATTATCAGCAGCAGGATGGGTCGATCGTTGTTCCCCAGGTATTGCGCAGTTACATGGGTGGGCTGGAGAAGATTTCGGCATAGTAAGGCGTAGCTGTTCCAGGCAGAGTGCGGAATAGTATTGTCAGTTTTCAGTTTTCAGTTTTCAGTTTTCAGTTTTCAGTTTTCAGTTTTGAAACTTGAAACTTGAAACTTGAAACAATTTCCATGGCCACTATCGGCGATAAAAAATTATTATTACACCTGCGCCAGCTTTTTCTGCAATGTTTCAAGCAGCACATCATACGGCTCGATGAATTTATTCAGACCTTCATCTTCCAGTTGCTGGGCAACCGTTTCCATGTTGATACCCAGGTGTTCAATATTTTCAAGCAAGATGTTCGCCTGATCAAGGTCCTGTTGCAGCCGAACAGCAGGTTGCCCATGATCCCTGTAGGCATCCAGCGTCTTGATCGGCAGGGTGTTCACTGTATTGGCACCAATCAGTGCCTCGACATACATCACATCACTGTAGGATGGGTCCTTGGTACCGGTGCTTGCCCATAGCAGTCGCTGAGGTTGGGCACCAGCATTCGCAAGTGGCAGCCATTCACTGCCAGTAAAAAGCGCCTTCCAGGCCTGGTAAGCAGTACGGGAACAGGCAATTGCCGTTTTTCCCAGCAATTCATCTTGGTTTCCCATGGCTGAGAGTTTTTTATCCACCAGAACATCAATGCGGCTGAGGAAAAAACTGGCTACCGAAGCGATATTATCGACAGGTAATCCACGGCTCAGCCTGTCTTCAATTCCGGCGATATAGGCTTTAGCAACATTGCGATAACGCGATACTGAAAATAACAAGGTAGCATTGACATTAATGCCATCAGCGGTCAATGCCCGGATAGCCGCAAGACCTTTGACTGTAGAAGGCACCTTGATCATAACATTGGGCCGATCAAGCATTTTCCACAGGCGTCGCCCGGCGGTGATTGTTTTCTCAGTGTCGTGGGCAAAATGCGGTGATACTTCCATGCTTACAAAACCATCACTGCCGCTACTGGCTTCATAGGCAGGTCGCAGTAGATCAGCAGCCTGCTGCAGGTCAGCTATCACGAGTTCTTCATAGGCGGTTTTAGCACCCGTATTTTCAGTCGCCAGCTGCGCAATTGCTGCATCGTAATCATCGTGATCGAGAATCGCTTTTTTTAATATGGCAGGATTTGAGGTGACACCGGTAATACCATCTCGGTCAATATAGCCCTGAAAATCTCCGTTATTCAGCATGCCCCGGTGTATGTCATCAAGCCAGATGCTTTGTCCAAGCTGCTGTGCCGCTTTCAATGGATTCGTATTTGTCATTTTTTCGACTTCGTCTACAGTGAGTGTTTGATATTCGTGCCAGGTCTCAATTTCCATAATGAGATTAACACGTTCTTCTTTAGTCAACGATGTCCAGGGTCGGTCATCCAGTGCCAGTTTAATGGAGTAGAGCAGATTCAGGCTGGGTTTTGAGCGAGGAAGCTGCTCTAATTCAAGGTGTGCCATACAGGCCAATAGCCAGAAGCTCGTTTCGGTTCGAAATGCCTATAGCTGCTAACATCCTTTCAGGGGCCGGGTTTATGCAGTTTAATTCACTGATACACTGCTGCTCTTTATTCCTGATGCATTATCCTCTGGACCAGCAGTGTAGCCTTTGTGCTGTTGAGATGAACAGTATGCAGAGGAATTTCAGTCCAAACTGTGTCTATGTTGTAATAATCATTCGAGAAACCAGTCTATGTTAAAAGTCTATAGCGCCTCTAACAGCATCGATGCGCATATTGTTAAAGGTATGTTTGAACAGGAAGGTATTGCAGCCAGAGTTGATGGCGAGTACCTGCAGGGAGGTATTGGAGAGCTACCCTTGATCGACCTGGTAACGGTCAGTGTCGCTGAAGAAGATTACGAAAACGCAGTGAAGATTTTACATGAATATGAAATCGCAGGGCATTGAAAAATATACATGTTTTAATTTAATGATGCATATTATAAGAATTAATTTCTGACTGACATCACCATCAGTACAACAAAGCCTACAACTGCGGCGATTAACAGGACGAATGTTTTCCAGTCGCCGCCACTTCCTTTGGGGCCATTCTCCATCCAGTGCTTAGTGGCAGGCCACATGCGCCAGAGCATCATCACCAGCACGATGCCAAGTGTAATTTTAAGGAACGTATCCATTAATTTATCCTGAAAAGAAAACCCCGGCCGTAGCCGGGGTTTTTATATCAAGCCTAAGCTTAGTCGTTGCTGGTAATGCCGAGGATATTCAACAGGCTGATGAAAATGTTGAAGATACTCAGAAAGATTCCGTAGGTGGCCATGATGTAGTTCGTCTCGCCGCCATTGATGATACGGCTGGTATCAAACAGAATAAAGCCTGACATCAACATGATGACTGCAGCCGAGATGGTCAGCGACAGGGCGGGTATCTGAACGAACAGGCTGGCAATGATTGCCAATACCACCACCATCATACCGGCAAACAGGAAACCGCCGAGAAAGCTGAAATCTTTTTTGCTGGTAAGAGCATAGCCTGACAGGCCAAGGAAAATAATGCCTGTACCGCCGAGGGCAGTGGCAACAATGTGCGAGCCATTTGGCATCGCCAGGTAGATTTCAAGTATCGAACCGAGACCGAAACCTAGCAGGCCGGTGATCAGAAAGATTACACCAATACCTGCAGATGAATGGGCTGTCTTAGGTAGCACAAACATGCCTAGAACCATCGATGCGATGATTGAGACCATATACATCATAGGCGGCATATTGAGTGCCATTGACAGCATTGCCATGACAGCACTGAAGGCCAGTGTTGCCGACAGCAGCAAATAGGTATTTTTAAGAACTTTGTTGGCTTCCAGTGCACTCAGGCGTGGACGGGAAACAGCAGCATAATTCGGATTCATCTAGATTCTCCGTGTTTTCTAGTTAAATGATAATTCAATTAATTCATTCTATCAGATTAATATTTGGGGGTAGAGTTCCATAATATCAAGAATTTTAAGGAAAAAGGAAAGGGAATAAACGAGCCATTTCCGAAATCTCGAAGCATTTCGTATTAGTAATCATAAATAGCCGTCATTTTGCGGCTGCCAGTATAGATTCCACCCCGACTGATAACAACTTTATCAGAGTGAAATAAGGTTTTGTTAATAGCAATACAAGTGGCACGGGTTTTCAAGACCTGTGTGTTGATCTACACAGTCCCAGCATATTCTGTGTGAGAGTGAATAATTAGATCAGAATTTTCGGACGACTGGAATAATTCAACTGCACATTCACCGCTTCATCTTGTTTCCTGAAGCGAGTTCAGGCAAAATCGCGCGCTGAATGGAGAGGTGGCAGAGCGGTTGAATGCACTGGTCTTGAAAACCAGCATGGGTTTGTAGCCCATCCAGGGTTCGAATCCCTGCCTCTCCGCCATTTTAAGTCCTTATTATATATGGGATATTCTACTCGATATAAGCTCTAGCAAGGCGAACTTCATCAGCAGTCTGGTACTGTTGAAACCAAAGCATCTACTGAAAAGGCTCATCTGTTAAATCT
>JASJFV010000157.1:0-6282 GCA_033791885.1 Gammaproteobacteria bacterium
CCTTTAACGATAGCTCCCATAGTGATATTCAGTAAAATAACCTGGCCTTTTTTTCCACTTCGGTCCACATATTTGGCGAAATATCGCTAAATGGGCAAAAGATATGCACTGGTTGGTATCCAGCCCGAGAGGCGCGCAGCCGATTCCGCCTGCTAGGGAAGATCCGCGATTTGATATTTTATTTATACATTCAACAGTCGATCCATTTCAATGTAGGTTTTCCCAGACAGGGATTGCTGATCAGCCAGAACCAAATGCCACTTTAACGAGAACCGTCAGAATACCTCGGCATTACGGTGTCTAGCTTCTCTTAATGCGTATGGAACCAACCCATGACATACAACCTTTATTCAGCAAAGTTAACGGGTCAGCAATGAAGCTGTCTATACCGGCGTAAAGTTATGGAAATCAGGTTGGCTGCTACACAAGCTGCGTAACGTTGCTCCGCCAGGAGCGGCAGTGAAGGTCTCACCCTCGAATTTAAAGGTACTGGTGCCTCCACCCAATTGGTCGCGAACGGCGGCGGTAACGGGAACACCAATCCCCTCAGCGATTTGCTTTAACAAATTTTTACCATTTGCGCCGCGTCCGGTACTGCAATGCATAAACTGAATGTTGCCGTAAGGCCCGAAAATAGGCGCTAATCTACGCAAGATAGGCATTAAAGCAGCGACATTGCTGACGTCTATAGAACTGCGATGATCAAAGCCGTCACCTAAGCCATGGCCGTCTGATATTCCGGCAATGCCAGAGGTGCCATGGCCGTGGAAGCGAAGTAGAAAAACATTGTTGCCAACGGCTCGAATGATATCGGAAATAGCCTGTTCAATTCCATTGGACATGCCGCCTATAAGAACCGGTATTCCGCCCACTTTCTGGATATCCAGCCTTTCCAGCCTGTATAGGGATGGATCAAACACATCAATACAATCGATAATCGGAAGGGTTTCATTAGACACAAGTCTTGGCCAGGTATTGTTTCCAACTATGCCATCTACACTTAGTTGCCTTTTGCGTTGAAAATCCTTGATCGCTGTTTTTGACTTGCTTCCGAAGATCCCATCAATAGCCAGATTCTCGCCTGTTCTATTGAGCAGTTTCTGAAGTACGCCAACGGCAGGGATTTTGTTGCTCTTCTTAAGATATACATAATTCATAGTTTCAATCCTTGAGTTGCTGTGTTGTTTAAGCAGGTATTGATTATGGGGTTATATCCATATGTTAAGCAAAGTTTATGTCATGTTTCCAAATATGCTTATACGAATAAAAACTACAGATAAATATTATTACAGGATGCTCTGTCTCGCGTCAATTACATTGTCCGGTTTGGGATGACCAGTACAGGTAGACAAAAAAAAGGTTCAGGCTGACTTTATTTCCGGAAGTGCGTATTACCAGTGTTTAGGTTGTTTACGGGACGTGTGGAAAACTCTCAGGATCTCAATGCGATCCAGTCGAGGACGAACGCGATAGGGGATAATGTAACGGGTTTTAGGGATGATGAGTTCGTGAGTGCCGGGTAAGCGGCCGGGATGCCCCAGGCCAGGGTTGCTAGCGAGTAAAGCTACTGTTTGCTGAATTCGCTGCACAATTAGCTGGGCAGCTTGAGGATCATCTTTAGCAATATATTCGGCTTCCTGGTCGAGGTTTTTTAAGGCTGTCTGTAGCCATTTAATCTGCATTTACCTTCCATTTATTAAAGACCTCGTCGACTTCCTGGTCGCTGGCAAAGTCATTAGCATCAGCCTCCTTAATGGCGTCTTTAAGTTCCTGAATTTGCCACTCATTTAGCTCGATGAACTCTCTATAACACAAGTTAGGGAATCTCTGATTAAGTAAATTAGTTTAGGCTTGTTAAACTTGCCTAGCACGTCAACGAAAAGTAAAAAAAATCTTTTTCTTATTTCGTAGGGTGGGCGCTGTGTACACTGCCCACCGAAATACAGCCAGTCTTTAAAGCTTTTTACCGCAGAGGCGCTGAGACGTAGAGAAAAAATTTCCATTCTTAAAAGCGCCGCAGGCGCTATTAAGAAAATAAAACTCTGTGTCTCCGTGCCTCTGCGGTTCAAAGTTTTTGACTTTGTTTTTGAGCTATGTAGGTAGGGCACTGCCCGACATTACCCTGCTTCCTACAGTAGTTTGCTTATGCATAAGCATCCTTAATCTGAACCACAGACACGGTAACATTATCTCTTGCTCCATTATTAAGGGCGCTTTGCAAAAGGTTTTTTGTCATGGTGACGCAGTCATCGCCACGACTCATCAGTTGAGTCATATCAGCTTCGGAAACTTCCCGATAAAGACCATCACTGCATAGTAGAAAAATATCGTCAGCCTGCATTTCATCTACTTTCAGATCAATCTCCATTTCATCTTCGCCGCCAACGGCACGGGTTAGAACATTGGCGACATTGCTATGATGGGCTTCTTCTACGCTCATTATGCCCTGCTCGATATATTGCTCGACCATACTATGGTCCCTGGTCATTTGTTCAAGTTTTGTATTGCGTAAACGGTAGATGCGACTGTCGCCTACCCAGAGATAGGCACATTGTTTGCCGTATGCAAGCAAAACCACCACGGTGCTACCGATGGTGGCATTATTGTATTTCTGACTGGCCATTTGTCTGAGACTTCGATTGGCCTGCAGTAAACAATTTTGTACCTCGGCGATGAAACTGTTTAAGTCACCTGGCTCACTAGTCTGTTGGCAATGTTCAATAATGCTACCACTGGCCACCTCACCGGCTTCGTGTCCACCCATGCCATCGGCGACGACCCACAGGCCGAGTTCTGGCAGATCGAGGAAGGCATCCTGATTAACTTCCCTTATCTTTCCGGCATCGCTCACACAAGCAGAGTTCCATATTAAAAAAGAACTGTTGGTCATCAGCCTGCATCCACACTGCGTTCACTGTCGAGCCGGGCAGCTTTTGCTGTGTTGCAGAATGTATTGTGCCACCCCCACTGCTGCCAGTCTCCCGTTAGCAGGGCGCTAAATCCCTGCGTTGGGGGAAGTTGATTGCATATCAGTATAGAGGCTTCGACCTGTTCAGATCCATTGCTCCACCAAACCGTAAAGTCTGGAAAACGTTGCCGCAGAAATGGCTCCATCAGTGGGTTTAAGCTGGCGGATAGTGGTTCTGACTCTGTCATGGCAAAATGCCAGTAATTACTGTCTGTAAGCCCAGATTCATGGGTTTCATCCGCTTGAGTACTGGAACTGAGGCTGAAGTGGCTGGGCACAGCCAGCTTGATAATCTCCTGATTGAAAGTCTCCAGCCTGTTATTTTTATCCAGTGCAGTCAGGGCGATGTCTTCGGCCTGGGCAAACCACGATTCTTCATTGTCGGCAATAAACAGAAGCTTGCGGGTATTGCTTACCGGCACTGCCAGGGTAAGTGGGAAGTAGCGCCCAACACTGTCAACACTGGGCATCACTAGCCCGACCCATGCATTATCACCACACACACCTGCGGATAATGCAAAGCGCCAGATGGGTCCGATAAGATACCTGTCTAGCCAGTTTTCGCCCAGTTGTTGTTGACTGCTGATGATACTTTGCTGTAGCCACTGGTCCCATGGGTCGACGAATGTGCGGGGCAGGTGGCGTGATACAAAGTCACCGTTGCTTGGGATTTTTCCATAGAAACCTAAATTATTCAGGCCTGTCATTTAAAGTCTCTCCGGGCAACGAAATTTGGCGAACTCACGATTAGTGAACGGATTGGTGACACTGCTGGCCTGAATTTGATATTTAACCTCTAAGTTCGCCGTGCTAAAGGTCACCTGTATCTGGTCTGAACTGCTCTTGCGGCCCTTACCTGAGTCATCCAGTAACTTGAACCATGCCCAGGGGCCTTCCTTTACAATACTGAAGTTGCCTGCACCAATGCGTTCGAAGATCAGGCGAACCCGATTGCTATCTTCAGGACCGGGCCATTCAACTTTCGTGGTGCGTGCCGGGCCATGCTGATAGCTGAGCTGCTGCCCGTTCATATCTAACAGAAATCGTTTAACTTCGGCATCAAGATAAGCTGGCTTCAAGCTAAACCGGACTGACGGTAGCTGACCACCGTCCTGGAAGAACATTTTCCTGATGCGTACCGCACGCTGGATCTGTTTCAGGGTCTCAGCAGATAAACCCAGACTACGCCCGTCCACTGAACGCAAACGCCAACGACGAGTATCAAGAAACGGCGTAAGATAATTGTTGATAAAATTATCGATGCTGCCTGCCTCACCAAAGAAACGCCCGAAATCAACCAGTGCTGTTTGCTGACGTCCTTTTTTAAAGACCGGATAGCGGTTTTTAATACTTGCCTGATATTCACGTAACACACTGGTTCGCCAAACCGTATTGATATAGGCGCGTGCACTGCCGAGTACAGCACCCCAACTTTGGGTTGCTGCAGATTCTATAATTTTAGCTATAGGCACGGGAAGATTTCGTGAATGACTTCGTAATGTACGGACAGCATCTTTTTTACCCTGATTCATTCGACCCACGGCAGCATCAAAAGCCGCTGTTGATTGATCAGAGGCTTCGGCAATTTCTGTAACATAAGCATAAAGATCCTGTAACTCTTCTTGCAGTCCCTGCATCTCCGCAGGTTGATCATCTTCTCCCTGAAGTAACTTATGTAGCGGTAAAAATGCCCGTTCAACCGGATTATTTGGCTTGTTTAACGTTTTTCCAAATTCAAAACGCCCCAGTATGCCTTTGAGTTGTGCGCGTTCCAGAATGGTTTGTTCGGCAATAGCAGAGACAAACTCCTGTAGCGGAGAATCACGCCCGGAGAGGATGTTAAGGGTATCAACCGCAGCGTTAAGATTGCGGATTTTGATGAGCTCGATAGCGGATAGAAAATCATTCCATTGAGTCACATAATCATCAAAGTAACGCGCCCGTACATCACGTAATAAGCGTTCAGGATCGGCCTTGCCTAACTCCTCAAGATTGTGTTCACAGATGCGACGATTTTCTGCAATGGTCAACTGTGTGGTGTGCTCACCTTCTTTGACAAGTACTTCATGGTAGCCGTCATAGGTATAAAAACCAGGCACGACAGCGCCAGATGATTGACTTTGAGTGTCAATCAGGACTTTTTTAACCTGTTTGCTCAGGCGCTCCAGGTTGTATACGCGAATATCAGCTTCTGCCTGTTGCAGCAGTCTAGAATAAATCTGCTTTTCCAGTGGGATATCGCATACCACACGTTGTGTGTTGTCCATCAGTTGTTTATTCAGGACCTGTGGTGAGAACCCGGTGACTAGTAATTCATCTAAATGTTCAGCGAGGCGGTCCTGTTTATTCGGCTGATCAGCCAGTAGCTGTTGCCAGCTGTTGGTGACCCAGGGGCGAAAGGTTTTGGGATCCAGAGTTTCGGGGTTTCCCAGCATCAGATAGACACTCATCAGGCGGCGCAATTCTTCAGGCTGCTGAGTGGTATCACGCATGCTGTATTCCAGGCTTTGTTTTATATGGGGTAACAATAATTGCTGCTGGCTACGCTCATAGACCCGCTCGGCAGCATCCCCCAGTTTGTAGGTTTGATATGAGCCCATGCCCAGATGCCAGATTGATGTATCCAGTTTCTCGCCGTAAACCAGGCTGATATCTTTGGCCGCCTGAAGTGCACTGCCGATTTCGCTGAGTCGAGGCCGTGGTCCCAGGTCTTGCACTATACTGTGATAGCTTTCGATCCTGTTTTCCAGCTTATTGATCCCTATCTCATTGCGTGTAAAGCCGGCAGACCATGCCAGGATAATGGCCAGAGTAATCCCCATGGTGACTGCATAGGCCGCACGTTCCAGCCACAGGCGCTGTCTTTCATAACGTACATTTGCCCCCGCCAGCTCAGACTCCTTGAACAGAACGTCCTTGAACAGGCGGGTAATAAAGTAACTTCGTGAATGCCCTTGGTAGGAAGGCAGCGCCTGCAGGTTTATACCGAAAGTACCCGCCAGAGAACTCATGACGCGGTCAACAGGGCTACCTTGTTGGGTGCCACTGGTGAAATATATGCCACGTAACCAGGGCGCTTTTTCATAGCGGCTCTGGCTAAACACTTTTTGCAGAAAATCCTCGAGCAAAGGTTTAACGCTGGCCATCTGCTGTGGAAAACCGTTAATCAGGCTGCGACGTCCCAGGTCCCGTTCCTGATAGATGCGCCACAACTGTCGGGCATTAAGTGATTCCACCAGCGCATCAAACTCGCCATTAAACTGCGCTAATACATCAGCGGTTGGCTGTGTCGTGTCCTGTGGAAAGGTAATGCC
>JASJFV010000158.1:0-6310 GCA_033791885.1 Gammaproteobacteria bacterium
TTCATACAGGTAGGTGCCTTTCCAGTCACTAAACTCAACACCCTGTACGGCATCGTACATATCCACACCTTGATCAACGGCCTTTGCCATGGCATCGCGCAGGCGTTGTACATAATCACGCGTCTTGCCGACCATGGGGAAAGGTGCTGTCTGCGCACTCCCGTGTCCCGGCACCATTAGATTTGCTTTAGAGAATTTATCGAGCAGCCAGTCCTGGGCAATGAGGATCTGTTGACTATGGCCATCACCCAGGAAAGTCGTCCGCTGGTTAAAGGCCAGGTCGGATATCCAGACCACATCCTGCTTTAGCTGGTGGACTACCAGATCGCCATGGGAATGATGTCTGCCCGTGTTGTAAATCTCAAATACGGCGTCACCCAGTTCTATGCGATGGCTCTTAAAGGGTTCAACATCAATGTAGATATCTGCCTCAACAGGCTTGAAGCCCTGCATATCTTCTGGCAATAGTTCTCGGCGATACTGAACCGAGCTATCCAGCGTCGCAGACAGGTTGTATTGATTACTGCCCTTGTGTGCGATTATTGTCACACCCTCGATTTTGGCAAACGGCGCAGCGCCATAGGAATGATCGGGATGATTATGAGTCACGATCAGGTAGCGGATGGGTTTATCAGTCAGGGAGCGTATGGTCGCAATGACACGACGACCCAGCTTCGGCGTGCCAAGGGTATCAATCACCACCACGCCTTCGCTGGTCACAATAAATCCGGCGTTACCATTCCAGCCACGATTATTGTCGTTCAGGGTCGAGATATTACCCAGCAGCATATAGGTATCTTTGGCGATTTTGTAAACGGGCAAAGATCTGTCATCAGGTGCCTTCGGCTCGATTTTCATACTGGCTACGTGATCACTATTGATTGCAGTACTGGGAAGTCCCCAGTCATCAGGTGCATATTTGGGGTTGGCGATCTGGCCATAATGCTGTGCCCAGGCAGAGAAGGACAACAAAGGCAGGAGCAATAAAACTACTGACAATAATGTGTGGTTCAGAATATTAAGTATTTTAGGTACAGGCACGCCTCATCCTCATATAATCTGAACTTAAAGTTTACTCCTGGGCAGAAGATCTTAACCATGCAGATCAAAAGGGTTTCGCACCGGTAACCAGTTAAACAATAAGGGACAGACTCAATGCCAGTAAGTTAAGAATGTTTTCCAGTGTAGGGTGCGCCGTGCGCACCGTGAAAATGCTTACTGGCTGGGATATTGGTGCGCACGGCGCACCCTACTATGATACTTATTTCCCTTAACTTACTGGCATTGGGGGCAGACTCGTTGATAAGGATCAACATAAGATCAAGGGGTGACACCATGGTTTTGGTTTGGTCGAAATTGAGAAACTGGTCTATTTTTCTAAGCAGGTGGTTATCGGGCATGCGTTGCTCAAGATTAAAATCATAAAACAAAACATTCTGATCAGACGCGTGTGCCCCATCGTTACGATGAATCCTCATGAGTTGTAACACGACGGTATTATTTCACTTGCACGATGAACCAGAAACCAGGGAGTTTTTCAACAGCATCGGCCGCAGATGCACCTTCGCTGAATATGCTTTAGTGTCTGTTGTTAGAGCAGCAGGTCTTCGTGTAAGTTATCTGAAGGAGAAAATCCGACCCATTATAGCCTTTCGATTATTATTTTTAACACGGCTTATATTTTTATTAGGTGTTGATAAGCAGTTAAAATTTTTTCCTTTATGCATGAGTTCGAAGATTTCAATAGCTTATTTTACTGTCACATATATATACACTATTAAAATAAAGTAGTTGGGAGTTTTTTATTTATTGCATTTAATTCAACTCGTTATATTTATTGGCATATGATTTGCTTGATTCTATTTATCTGTAAATTCACTAAATATTGAGGTTAAATAAAATGGATTTTAAAAAATCATATACAACACTGTTATTAGTTTTGGTACTCACACTTATTTCACAGGCCTCTAGTATTGCCGGTGAGGTCGACTCAGCTTTAAGCAGTGATACCGCATCAATTGAACTAACCGCACCTCAGGTAGATATTTTTAACGAGGGATCATTTGAAGTAGCCATGGTAATAGCTCCACCAAATGATGCGATTCATTCAGTCACTGGCGTTGCTGTAGATTTTGAACCCTGTGAGGTACCATCGTTGAATATTGAAGGTAAATGGACGGGCACTTTCCAATGTACAAATTTTGGAACAACATCTGACCAGTTGCAACCAGTTGATCTTGTTATCAGCCGTAATGCTGACGGTAGTTACCATTATGAAGACAGTGTGGCTGCATATGATGGCCAGCTGTGTGGTGATGAATTTAAATTTAGAGGTGGTGCGGCAGGCGATTATACTGAAAGTGGTACTTTTTTATTCAGTAGTAGTTCATCGTCTACAAGGTCATCTAACTGGAACGGTATCCCCCCTCGAAATATGGGTGGCACATGCTCAGATACGCTTCAAAAAATTTAATCTTTTTTGGCAGTTATGAAATTTTACCGGAACACTGAACAATCAATCATATTCGGTAGCTTCGGGAGTCGTTTTTATTTTTATTATCCTAAGACGCTAGTAAAAACTATGCACTTTAGTGCAAGGCTTTAGCGTTATTAATTGTAACAATTCAGCATAAAGAAAAATTTGATTATCATTTACCACGAAGTTCACGAAGAACACGAAGAATTCAACATTAGATCTTAGAGGTTTGATTCTGTTGAAATGAACTCATATCACGTTGATCGAATTCCATCTTCGTGTTCTTCGTGGTGAATAAATCGTCAGGAACAATTTTTCACGTAAGCCCCAAAGGGGTGAGTATCAGGGATGATACGAATAATAGTTAGTATTAATTCAACAAATAGTTGCGTATTGATACATATCTGTTTTAACTGGAGCGACTTTCAGTCGCTATTAAAGCAACCTATGGACTTTCAGTCCATAGTTGTTGAGTCCTTTATTCCTGACCAAGTATTTAAACGCCTCGATATTATGCATAATCCTGGAAACAGCAATCGCTTCAGGCGATTTTCTCCGCATCGTTATTCCTTGTCCTGTACCCATCAACCGCACACTCCAATCCGTCCCACTGTGGTTTCCAGGGTAATGAAAAATATGACCAATCCCAGGTTACGCAATTAGTGCTTGACATTTGTATTTAATTGTTCATAATTAAAACCATGAATTGGGAATTAAATCCCAATTACAAAAAATTCTAGATCCTGCTTGGTAATTATCAGTTTCCGGTATGGTTCTCACTATAAAATACAAAAAGAGCGCAGATTATGAACAAACAAGCATGCAGTAAACAACATCTAAATTCCTCTGAGCATGTATCTGAGCAAAGAGCCACCGTTTTATTTCCACATCGCCAGCTGGACGATCTCAAACCCGTTAAGGATCAGCCAGTCTCTACGACAGAGGCGCCTGTCGTTCCGGTCAAGATTAAAAAGGCGAAGAAGAAAAAAGCGTTGGGCAGCTCCAGGGGTATCGAAACAATGTTTCGCACCGCTTATCGGACCCAGTTGGATCTCACCTCGCTGGCGGCCACCAAGGCGAACATCATGATCTCACTGAACGGACTTATTCTGTCTGTATTGACTCTCTCCGGCCCTTTTGTGCTGGTCGCTGAGCCAGCGTTTACTGTACCTATAGCGGTGTTTCTGACCACCTGCCTCACATCAATTATCTTTGCAGTACTGGCAGCCCAGCCCAGGTGCGTCAAGAGAAAGAATACCCTGGAGGATTTCAAAAAGGATGATGCAAATATTCTGATATTCGAGGAGTTTTCTTCGCTGAACATAACCGAACACTCTAAAGCCATGGCTGGTTTGATGCGCAACAACAAACGCATCTACAAGAACATGTCACGTCAACTCTATAAACTCGGTATCGATGCGGATCGCAAGTTTCGCTTGCTGAAACTCTCTTACATGGCATTTCTGGTTGGCTTGACAGTGAGCACTGTAATATTACTGGCGGTAGGCATGTTTTATAATACCCACGGCCTGACCGAAATTATGACCTCTCTTCAAACCAGGGTTATGCCATTTCAGCAGGCACAGTAGTAGTATGCGCAACACATTTTTGGTGACCTTATAGTGAGAACTTTGAAATCCAGACAAGCTCAGAGAGTGTTTCTGAGCTTGTTAATTTTTGGCCTGTCGGCTTGTAGCTACGCTGCCGAGGGTATCCAGGAAGGTATCCAGGGGTTCAATAAATTTCGTAAGTTCGAAAAAATTTATGAACCATCCGGGGTGTTGCAACTAGCAGACGGACGTTTTCTGGTTGTCGAAGATGAGGCTGCCCATCCAATGGGTGTATTTTCACTACAATCTGACGGACAGGTTTCCGAACAGTCCGTATACAAAAGTTCACTGTTCAGCTGGACCTCGCCAAACCGTGCGCTGAGTACGCTGGAAGACCTGGAGGCAGTGACGGTGGACGATCAGGGCCGCATCTATACCATTACGTCTCACTCACGCAAAGCAAACGGTAAGCGGGCAGACAAGCGCGAGCAGCTGGCGCGCTTTGCTCTGGATGGAGAGCAGGTTGTCGACTTTAAGGTTTTGCGCGGCCTGCGCAAAAAGATCTCTGCACAGCATAAGTATTTGAAGGACGCCGGCAAAATTCGGGACGTCAAGGACAGTGGCGGCTTCAATATAGAAGGGCTCAGCTTCGACGCCGCTAAACAGAATTTGCTGATAGGGCTACGCAGTCCACTAGCCGGATCCAATGCGCTCATCGTGGTGCTGGAGAATCCACAGGCGGTGTTCGACAAAGATGAGGAACCACGCATTTCGACTCGATTGATCGAGCTCGACCTTCACGGGGGCGGCATCCGTGCACTAAGCTATGATCCACACCTGGGCGGTTTCCTGATTATTAGCAGGAAACCGGGTAAATCGTTCAAGCTCTGGCTGTGGAACGGTAATGTGGGCACAAAACCAGAACGTCTAAAGGTTCCCGAGATAAAGAATTTGCGACAGGCCGAGGGCGTGACACCGGTGCGGTTGAACGGTCACCCTGAAGGTATCCTGATCGTCAGTGATGATGGTATAGGTTTGAAGGGTAAGCCGGGACACTACCTGTTCCTACGATATGAACAGCTAGTACTAAATTGATTAATTGAAGACAAAACACCCTGCGCGTGCTCAATCGACAGGTTTTAGATGATTTCAGGAGAATAGCAATGAACAAACTGCATAAAAAACATTTACTTGGGCTTACTCTTGGCGGCTTCATGGGGGTTACAGCGATGACAGTTCAGGCGAGTTCTGAGCTGATGACTCTGCTTGGGGTTTTGAGAGATAACAATACAATTACTCAGGCACAGTACGAACGCCTGCGTGACGAGGAGATGAGCAAGCTTGCAGGTACGAAGAAAAACAGCAGCAAGAAAGGTCACAAACTAGCCGAGGTAGAAACTGAAGGCGGTCTCAAGGTAAAGAGTGGTGACGGTGATTTCGAGTTTGAGCTGGGGGGCGAATTGTGGATTGATGCGGCATCCTACCAGGAAGACGTGGCACCACTCGGCAGCGGTACCGAACTGCGTCGGGCACGGGTATCTTTCTCTGGCAAGATGTTCGAAGACTGGGCATACGCTGCCGAATATGATTTTGCAGGCAATGACGCAGAGGTTAAAGACGCGTACCTGGAATATGGTGGTTTTGATACCGTTGCCATCCGAATGGGTCATTTTAAGGAGCCCTTCTCTTTAGAGGAGCAGACCAGTGGTAAATCTACTACCTTCATGGAGAGAGCATTGCCGGTGGACGCATTTTCTCCAGGCAGAAAGCTCGGTCTGGGCGGGTTTGCCGGTGGCAAGCAATGGAGTGCGGCGGCAGGACTGTTTGGCGAGTCAGTCGGCGCCTCTGACGTAAAAGACAATGGAGATGAGGGCTGGAGTGTGGCCAGTCGGGTGACTTTTGCACCTCTGCGCAGCAGTCAAAATGTGCTGCACCTGGGTGGCAGTTTTGCCTACCAGAAACCAAATGAAGATAATGAAGTCAAATACAGTACTCGCCCCGAGTCCCATGTCGCCGACGAAACCCTAGTCAATACCGGAGATATCAGCGACGTGGATAATGCCTTACTGTATGGCCTGGATGCCGCCTATGCCCTCGGACCTTTTTCTCTACAGGGCGAGTATATTCATAACACGGTGGATGATAGTTCAAGTGCTGCCGAACTCAATTTCGATGGCTGGTATGTTTACGGCAGCTGGGTACTGACAGGCGAATCCCGACCTTACAAAGGTTCACGCGGACGCTTTAATCGAATTATACCAAAAGGTAAAAACGGAGCCTGGGA
>JASJFV010000159.1:0-3082 GCA_033791885.1 Gammaproteobacteria bacterium
AGCAGGGACATCTCAATTGCACCACCGGCCAAAGGCGGCGTCGTCGGCATATGTAAACTTGGCTGTAATGGTGGCACACAGGAAGGACTTAGACTGGTGTCACTGATAGGTGAGCATTTAAGCGAAAGCATGCGCGAGATGCATCGGCGCGGAGGCTAGACCTGTTATTAGATAGTCACGGCATAAGCGATACTAGAGGGCAATGCGGTCAATGCCTGTGTTGCAGCTCCAGATGACAAGGTCTTCACGATAGCTTTCTTAACCTGCAAGCCTGTTCAATTCTGGATAATATGGTCTTTGGTTATCTTTGAACTCTTTTATGTATTTAATTTGCGTCGTCATTATTAACAACCTGTTCAGGCTGTGAGGTCTAGCTGTGACTGATATCACCAGATTACGGGAATTTGTTCAGTTATTTACAAAACTCATTGACGTGTCTGCAGACGATGAGGAAAGAATTCTCAAAGACGGAAAAGTGCTGTTATCTGAATTAATAGAGCATGACGACTGGTTGCCAGAACAATTTGCTATGCCCAGTCCAGAGCGCTACCAGCAATATCTGTTGTACTGTGATCCCCTGGAACGTTTTTCCGTAGTAAGTTTTGTCTGGGGAGCAGGGCAGACAACCCCGGTGCATGATCATACTGTTTGGGGTATGGTGGGTGTCATGCGCGGTTCAGAATTGTGTGAGGAATTTAACTTTACGCCCGATGGTGATGCTTTAATTGCTGCAGGATCACATCAGATAGCACCGGGTGGGATCGACCTGGTGTCACCTCGTATCGGTGATATACACAGGGTATCAAATGCCCTTACTGACAAACCCTCTGTCAGCATTCATGTTTATGGGGCAAACATCGGCGCTGTCAGTCGCCATGTGTACGATCTAAACAGCGGCAACAAAAGTACATTCATTTCCGGTTATTCGAGTAGCGTGGTTCCTAACCTATGGGACCGATCAATATAGACGAATGATGGCGAACAAGGTTGAATAATATGCTGTTTAAATGAACAGCTGGATTAGAATAAGTATCCGTCCTGTACGTGCGTAAGTCTTACTGAATATCCTGCTATGGGCTGTCATGTTCTTATGTTAATGATTGACACCTGCCATATTATTAGACTACTGGGTATTACTAATAAATCATTGAATACAACGTCATATTCAGGGTTATCAGTTTTACCTTTTTAATATAGATTATGCAGATAGTTAGCCCGAACTAAGCGGCTATGTATACCAAGCCGGATTTGTATTGCCTGCTGGTAAAAATCGTATATTGCTGCTCGTTGAGGTTTACATCAATGTAATTATTATTTCTCTACAGTGGTGATCGTAGCAAATTCGCTGTTTTTAGGTTTGGCCGGTTGCCGACTGGCCCCTGGGTTATTTACTGATCATAGATTTTCTGGCAAGAATGGCTTCCTCAGCCACCGGGCCAAAAAATCGGCGGGCATTCTCTGAGGCAATTTTTGATCTTATTTCTGCTGGAAAAGCACTCAGCCAGCGACGATGGAATGTGATGACTTCACTGACATGGTTCCAGCCGGTGTTTGCCATTTCCCAGCTGGACTCACCTTCGAGGTAAGTCGGGTCTGATCCGATCATTAGACGATCCTGGAATTCAATAACAAATTTTTTCCATTCAGGTAGCAAATAGCCGTTCTCATTGATAATCGGGTACATTTGCCCATATCGCATATGGTCACGTGCTGACAGGTCTGCCCATACATTCGGACAGGCCCTCATCAGTGTTGCAACCTCCTGCGGAGGCAAGGGGCTGCCTGCATGTGCCCACTGGATTTTTACATCGGGATGCCGCTGGCATAAGGGCAGGAAGTATAGGTGGCTGGATGCTTCGGCATGAATATTAACTGGAACATTAAACTCTTTGGCCAGGCTAAGCATGCCATCGATAACTGTTTGAGGCTCATTTAGGGATGGCGCATAGCCAACAATAAGATGTATCTCACCGAGACCCTTAAAACGACCAGAGGCGAGTGCTTCACGTGCCGCCGGCAGGACGCGATTATCAAAGTACCAGTCACGTTTGCGGTCCGGCTCAAGGTAGGGCATGTAGAAAGGAATAATCCAGCCTCCGGAAGCTTCAACCAGTTCCAGCGCCAGGTCTGGTGGTTTGCTCGAAATGACACCAAACAATACATTATTTTCATTCAGTTGCTTCAGCGCATCTTCAGTGTCAGTAATCTCGGCCTGGTCAACGTTATAATGAAGATGGACATCTGCAAGTGGAATGTCCGCTGATGCCTGCAGGCATGTGCAAACAGATATCATAAATGCAGTTTTGATTGTGATGTTTAAGACCGCCAGCATATTCATACTAGTTACTCCAGGATTCTTAGTTATAAGAATGTAAGGTTTAATTAACACAGTCACGTAAAAATAATTTGAAAACAGGTTTCAGCAGAATAGCGTAACCTTTAGAAGTGTTGCATTCTAGTAGTCTATACTAAGAATGGAATTGCCAATAGTCTCTAGATAATGTGCAAATTACACGATGTTGGACCGCGATGTCGTATGCATCTATGCCCACTTGAGTAGTTGATCCTGATAAAACGAGAACGTTATTTTATGAATAAATATGACAGGAAGGCAGCAGCCTTAAAAGTTATGACACTGGATAGCGAAGCAGCCAGTCCTGAGCGCTTCGATGAAAAAGCAGCCCGGCGTGCTCTGGTGCATACACGGGGCGACGTTATTCTAATGGTCTCCCATCTTTCAATGATTAATCGCCAGATGAAATGGGTGATTATTCTGCTTTCACTGATACTTGTTGCTCTGATCGTTATTGCCATTCCCTGAAACTGTATTCGCTTGTCATAGTGTATTAAATGGACAAGCTTTCTACATATCGCGATAATCAGGTCCTGATTATTCGGCTCGAAAAAAAGCTTGCCGGCAGAACCTGATTAAATAGGGTAGACGGAATGGTTAAACAGCTAAAGGAATTTTTACGACTGGAATCTGCAGGCGGCATACTGCTAGTCGTTGCAATGGCAATGGCTATGATTGTCGTTAATACAGACTTGTGGCCTCTATATAAAGGTTTGCTGGCTATTCCTC
>JASJFV010000160.1:0-5247 GCA_033791885.1 Gammaproteobacteria bacterium
GGGCCTATGGAGGGTACTGTCAACTTAACTTAAATTACAGCGATTTTCTTGAAAATCCTGGCTCATCTAAACCAAGAACCAATACGTTACAGGTTTATTTTTGATTAAAATTACTATTAATCTACTTAAGTTGACAGTACCCAACCTGACGCTGAACGCGCGTGATGCCATGTCAGGCGGCAGCAAACTTTCGATAGAAACCTGTAACTGCAGCCTCGATGCCAGTTATGGTGCATTCAACCCCGATACCCATCCCGGGGACTATGTCGAGCTGGCAGTGAGTGATAATGGAAGCGGTATTCCGGCCGAAGACCAGGAACGGGTTTTCGAACCATTCTTCAGCACTAAACCCATGGGTAAAGGTACCGGACTGGGACTGTCGATGGTGTTTGGTTTCGTCAAACGCTCCGGCGGCAACATCAAGATTTACTCGGAACCCGGCCTTGGTACCACCTTTCGCCTGTATCTGCCACGAGCCAATGGTCAGCAGCAGGCACTCGATAGCGACAGTCAGCAAATCATCTGTATGCCTCGCGGTCAGGAAACCATCCTGGTGGTGGATGACGAGTTATCACTACTGGAACTGGCCAATGAAACACTGCAGGCGCAGGGTTATACGGTGCTGACCGCCTCTAACGGCAAACAGGCGCTGGAGATACTGGCACAGGAGCCGACCATTGAACTGCTGTTCAGCGATGTGTTAATGCCCGGCGGCATTAATGGCTACCAGCTGTCCGAACAGGCCTGCCTCATGCGACCAGATCTTAAAGTCATGCTTACCTCTGGCTACACCGGAATGGCGATTGCCCACAACGGCCAGGCACGTTTTAATGCCACCTTGCTCAGCAAACCTTATACATTGATGAAACTGACTCATCGTGTGCGAGAAATGCTGGATTAACGCCAGTGTCCGTAAATGGTTAACATTCAGTTATTGCCAGCAATAACACTTAAGTTTGCCAATAGGCATTTCATGTCGTTTGGTGTTACTAACTGAACCAACTAAAACTACAACTCTCATTTTTGAGATAAATCGTAAAACGGAATTTTTATTTTGGATATTTAGGGTGAAAACTCATGAGGGTCCGCTCAGGGTCGACAAGAGACTCCCAGTACATCAAGCCTGGCTAAATCATTCGACTGACTGTTGTCGGCACATAAGCGACCTTCATTACCTTATTATCGAGAGTCTGCTGTCAATCAATAAGCAGTCAATAGCTGGCAACTTATTTCTTATTTCACTGGTTTATTTAACGAGCTCAATCTCACCAGGTTTCCAGATTTTATCGAACCACGGTTCAAGGGGACCATAAAGGCGAAGGATAGGAAACCAAGATTTTTTAGGCACAGTTTCTATCCAGTTCTGCTCTTTTCCTTTTGGTGCTTTAGGCCCAAAATAGAGATCAATAGAACCATCGGCATTGGCTATCATGTTCCCGGTCTTGCTGTTTTTGCTTGGGAATGGGTTAGATGTTTGTAGCTCGGAACGTGTTTGAGGGTCATAAACCACAATAGACCAGAAATCTTTGGCTGGCACGTTAGCGGGGATGTTCAACTTATAGGTTTTGGCGCCATCAAAAATATTACCGTTGCTATCCTGAGTAATCATGGCGTACTGTGATCCCAAACCCACCATTTTAAGCACCATGGCAGGCGTATTCACTGTTGCACCATAGAAGAACAGGGTGCGTGCATCCAGATAGCGGCCACCAGCACCGTCATCTTTCAACCACTCATGGTTGCCACCTATGAAGCCTACCTTCCAGTAACTATTTTCATACAGGTATGCATCTTTCTGAGGGGTGCGGAACGTCAAAGCTCGTGCAGTGGCATTAGCTACCGCCACCGCATCTGTCAGGGTCTTTTTGAGCTCAGGACTCGGCTTAAACTCTTTACCCTTTTGCAGGCCGATACTGGCGAATAAACCGCGCAACTCCGGGTCGATAAAATCCAGCGGTTCTTTTTGCAGCACATCGGCAATCTCTTCATAAAAGCTAAAGTCATTTGAGTGGATAGTGTTATATGAAATGCCTGAGCCGGAGGTAATAACCATCTTGGGCGGGTTAGCTTTTTCTGATAGCGGGTAGACCTGTACCTGTTCAGAGAACATTTTCGCTGCCGCATCGGGTTTGCCGTCTACAAGAAACCCTCTAAGAACGAATAGATTGATGTAGCTTGGTGATCTTGAAATAAAATACCCTTCAGGTTCCTCTCCCTCGTAACCTGGAGGCAGTATCAGATATTTTCCGCCTTTGCCTCGATCGGGGCCCGGCGCACCCATATCAACAACAAAACGGAAAAAGGCATCATTGACGGTTCCCGGACCTGTGCCCGGCGGTACTTCAATAACCAGTGGCCCGGTTTTTTCCAAATCGAACGCACTGAAGGCATAAACAGTATCTGTGTTAGCGGTAAGAAATAGTGGATTTGAGTCCATTAATTTATCAGTCACTATCATGTGGTGGGCTTCTGTGACCCCGATACTTTTATAACCCTCAACCAGTGCATGGATGGACGCCATAGGCACGCCATTGAGAAACACCTCTACACCGCGTAAGAACATCAGGTTATCCAGTACTAAGGCTGCTGTTTTCTCGGTAGGAACACCATCAAAGAATTCAAGCTTTCCAATGCGTGTTTTCACCTTGTCTGGTGTCATTATGGAGCTGGGGACCGGTGTGTTATAACCTTTCGGGATTTTTTGTTCAGCCATCGCCCATGGGGACAGGATAACTGAACCAACTGCAAGAACAGCAGCGAAGGTATTTGTAACGCTATAAAAGGCTTCGATTTTCATATTATTTCCACATTTTTTTGTATCAATTTTACATTACCACGAATAGGGTATTTGAAATTCTGGAGGCAGTATACCCTTTTTCACTTTTCGTCTTTTTCTGTACCAAGCATATTTCCCAAAGATCCGCTTCACGCCCTGAGGTGTTCGGTCAAGCAACTTTAGCCACAGTCAGCTATGGTTCGGTTAGCGACCCTTGAGCAAGTCATCAGCACCAAACCAATCCAACGGGCGCTTACCGGCCAGCAACAGTCATTCGATAAAAACAAAAAGGCTCCCGAAGGAGCCACATTTGTTTAACTTGTATACAACTACGCTTTCTTACGTCTAGCGAATCCAATCAAAGCAACAAGGCCAGAGCCAAACAACCAGATGGCGGCTGGGACAGGAGTAGCAAGAGTAACATCTAGTGCGTAATTCAACCCATTGAAAGGACCATTTACAAATTTGAATCCTCTGAGGCCATCGCCATCCATATCTGTTGCTATATACTCAGTCAATGAGCCGTTATTAACAATATCCCATACAACAAAGAAATCGGTTTTCGTATCACTCCAGTCTATTACCCCATGTACGCCAAACTGGTTGGCTCCTATAGTCCAGTCAACTGTTTGTGCTGAAGAAAAAATGTCTGAATCAGCAATTGTAGTATGAGTTCCTGAGCTATATGCTTC
The DNA here is from genome assembly GCA_033791885.1 of Gammaproteobacteria bacterium. GTDB lineage: Bacteria > Pseudomonadota > Gammaproteobacteria > BMS3Bbin11 > BMS3Bbin11 > BMS3Bbin11. The sequence continues at coordinate 3,469 of JASJFV010000160.1, forward strand.
CGTAATTGTTCCAAAACCAACTATATCAAGAAAAGTAAATGAAAAGTCACCTCCTGTAAGTGGCAACCATTCAACTTCGTAAGGCATACCCGGATCTATCTCTTGCAAAATTGATCCATCAGGTTGTGTGAAAGTATTGGTAGACGATATTATTTGTGATTCCACAGTGAATGGCCAGGGTGCAGAAAGTACATTCATGCTACAAGTGGCTAATAGAATAGTGGTGATTGAAATTAATTTATTCATTGTTTATCCCTTCCTTTTTTTATTTATTCGTCATTGCGACGAAAGATTGTTTTTTAGGAGTAATTTAGAAGCAAGATTTATGCCCTAATAAATATGTATATAACTATCAATAGGGTAACAAAATATAAGTATTTCATTGATTATTAACATGTAAAGAACACCATACAAAATGCAGGTTTTGAAGCTAAATTCTTCAGGAATTCTTTACAGTCGCTGAACGGCTGCAATGGGTCAACAAGAGTCGCTCAGACTATCAAGCCAGGCTAAACCGCTAGACTGACAGCTGTCTGCCATAAGCTGACTGTCAGTACAAACAAAAACGGCTCCCGAAGGAGCCGCTGTTGATCAACAATTAATCGTTATACCTTCTTTCGTCTAGCCAATCCAATTAAACCAATTAAACCTGAACCAAAGAGCCAGACTGCTGCGGGAACCGGTACTGCGTTTACGCTGGTTGTTGCATTAACTCCGGCGGTATCAGCGTTGAAGCTGAAAGCAGTGCGTACCGTGTACGTCGTATTGTTCGTCAAGTCCGCTAAAAAGGAGACGCTTGGCTGGCCACCGCCGCTCAGTACGGAGGCGATTGGAATGCCAGCCGGAATTGAACTCCCCTCATATAATTCAATACTGAAGGCACCCGCCTGAAAGAACCCTGTACCTAACGGCTCTAAAGCAAAACTGATGGTCGCGTCGGTGACATCCGAAACCGCGAAAAAGGTGTAATAATCATCGTAAGCACCTGCAGCAAGCGCATTCCGGGTATCAGAAACTGGTGGCGGTACGTTACCGAGACTCCCCAGAAACGAGGCATGAGTAGACAGCGGCGCGAGTAATAAAAAAACCGTGCAGATTAATTTTTTCATGGCAGGATCACCGTAAATGCATTTTAAGTTCATATTTTTTTGTCCCTTACCTTTATAATTAATATTATTCATCCGCTATTGCGACGAAAGATTATTCTAGAAATGATGCAAACATCATGCCATAATAAGAAAGTAAGTAACTATCAATAAGATAACAATTTATTAGTATTTCATTAAATATTAAAGTGTAAAAAATACCCAATGGAATGTGGGAATAGATGCGATATTACGTCAGGAATCCCGACAATTGCTGACCGTCTCTTTTGGGTCGAAAGCTACCATACAAGCATATAACGCATTATTTAAAGTAAATTTTAGAATGTAAATAATTTCGACAGGGGTTGACAGTCCGTTGTGGGACGACAAGAGACTCTCAGTACATCAAGCCTGGCTAAATCATTCGACTGACTGTTGTCGTGAATCGGGCATACGGCACAAACAAAAAAAGGCTCCCAGAGGAGCCACTTTTGATTATCTTTTATACAGTTATGCTCTCTTTCGTCTAGCTACACCGACTAAACCGATAAGACCAGAGCCGAATAGCCATACTGCTGAGGGGACAGGGACGACGCCTTCGGGTGTTGTAATTGTGATGCTGGCACCAACATAGTTTGGCTGCAATGCGGGCGCAAGTTCCACGTTGTTTTCATCTACCCAGGCTGAGGCTGGC
>JASJFV010000161.1:0-14427 GCA_033791885.1 Gammaproteobacteria bacterium
GGGTGTCCCGGTCGTTTTACCTTCAAACACACCGGACAGAATCTCAACTACATCGTCTTCTCGCCGCTGCGTGGTGTGCCTGGAGGTTCCAGGTTTGCGTCGGTCGAGGTCAGGCTGTATATCAGCCTCGCTTAATTCAAATCCGGGAGGACAGCCATCTACGATACAGCCTATGGCCGCGCCATGACTTTCACCAAAACTAGTGACGGTGAAAAGTTTGCCTATTGTGTTGCCGGACATATAGATACCCTGTTATCAGTCTTCTTCTAAATCCTGTCGTGCAATTCTATCAATTTCTTTAAGCAGATGCTGAACTGGCAGACGGCCTGACTGTTTTTTTGCTGCCAGTGAAATGGATCCTTCATCCTTGTATACAGCCGGCTCCATATCACCGGCTTTCAGCGCAGACTGGAGTTATATTAAACTCGTGAAGTATAAGCCTGGAAGCTCTGCATCAAGCCTTACATGTCCTGATCAAATTCTTCCTCAGCATAATTCAATCAGATCTTTCATTTCGATTATCGCATCATCGATTAATCGTCAGTATACATTCAGGTTTTAGGCAGGGTTACGCCAGTCTGCCCCTGATATTTTCCGCCACGATCTTTATAGGAGGTCTCGCACTCTTCATCTCCTTCAAAAAAGATCACCTGGGCTATACCCTCGTTGGCATAGATTTTCGCAGGCAGTGGCGTAGTATTGGAGAATTCCAGTGTCACATGTCCTTCCCATTCTGGTTCAAATGGCGTGACATTAACGATGATGCCACAGCGGGCATAGGTCGATTTGCCAAGGCAAATCGTCAGCACATTGCGAGGTATCCTCAGATATTCGACTGTTCTCGCCAGGGCAAAAGAGTTAGGCGGGATAATACAAACATCACCTTTAAAATCGACGAAACTATTTTCATCAAAGTTCTTCGGGTCGACCAGGGCAGAGTTGATATTGGTAAATATCTTAAATTCGTCAGAACAGCGAATATCATAGCCATAACTGGATGTGCCATACGAAACCAGCCTGTCCCCTGCAGCATCGACACGCACCTGGTCTGCCTCAAATGGTTCTATCATGCCAGCTTCCTTTGCCATCCTGCGAATCCATTTATCGGACTTCACGCCCATTTCAACTTACTCCTGTCCACCTGTTTTACAAAGGCAGATAATATTACTGAAAAAGACCGGCATGAGAAACGCCCATACCGGTCTTATCTATTAAATTGGTGCTCCCAGTAATCTAGCTATTATCAATCACAATATTCGGGAATGCTGCTGTAAAGTCTTTTTTCTTCATCGACAACTTGGCAGCTGTGCGGCGGGCAATTTCACGATAATTCATCGCAATGCGACCGTCAGGATCTGCCACTACAGTTGGCTTACCCTCGTCAACATCCTTGCGTATGGCAATATCCAGAGGAATTGAACCAAGGTAATCGACATCATACTGTTCAGCCATGTTCAGGCCGCCCCCTTCACCAAAGATATGCTCTTCATGGCCACAGTTTGAACAAATATGTGTACTCATATTTTCAACCACACCCAGCACCGGGATTTCTACTTTTTCAAACATCTTCAGTGCCTTGCGGGCATCCAGCAGTGCGATATCCTGTGGTGTGGTGACAATGACCGAACCACTGACCGGTACTTTCTGTGCCAGGGTAAGCTGTGTGTCACCGGTTCCTGGCGGCAGGTCAATGATCAGGTAATCAAGATCATTCCAGTGTGTATCTTTCAGCAACTGTTCCAGGGCCTGGGTCACCATAGGACCGCGCCAGATCATCGGTGTTTCTTCATCAATCAGAAAACCAATAGACATTGCCTGCAGATTATAAGACGTCATCGGCTCAAGCGAGCTGCCATCCTTGGATTCCGGCTGCGCCGTAACGCCCAGCATGCGTGGCTGACTTGGGCCATAGATATCGGCGTCAAGAATACCGACAGTAGCGCCTTCAGCGGAAAGTGCCAGTGCCAGGTTTACTGATACCGTGGATTTACCTACACCACCCTTGCCCGAGGCAACAGCGATAATGTTCTTCACATTATCCAGCATGGTCACGCCTTTCTGCACGCCATGCGAAGCGATTTTGAATGAGACGTTGACGTTGGCATCTGTGACACCATCAACAGCCATGACCTTTTCTTTCAGGCTGGCGGCGAACTCGTCAGCATAGCCCTTGTTCGGATAACCAGCGACGACACTGATATCAACCTTGCCGTCATTGATGTCAATCTTCTTGACTGTTTTACTGCTGACAGGATCCTGTTCCGTGTACCTATCTACTACCAGTTTCAGTGCTTCTTCAATCTGTTCTTTTGTTACTTCACTCATGCCCTGACCTCAAATGTTTCTCTAATTTATATATGGGACCACGAAAGGGCGCCAATCCTACACTGAGAAAGCGCAAAAGTCATTTCCCAGAGTGCTAAAATCGGCATTTCACCAACAATTGTGAGGCGAATACCCGAGGATTACCATCAGGTATTGTGCGGCAAGCGGGAACACACAGATCATATGACAAATATTATCAATGAGTGGGGACTGTGGGGACTGTTTTTCAGCTCATTCATCTCCTCCACGCTATTGCCAGGAGGTTCTGAAGCCATCCTTGCTGCTTTGCAGTTTAATAAAATGCATGACCCACTGACCTTATTGTCTGTTGCCACTGCCGGCAACACGCTGGGCGGATTAAGCTCCTGGCTGGTTGGTTTTCTGATTGCGAAGCGCTGGCCGACAAAGAACCTGCTCAAAGCGGATCAGCAGCGGGCGGCTGATTGGCTTGAGCAACATGGCAGCCCGCTGTTACTACTGTCCTGGCTGCCAATTATCGGTGACCCACTCTGCCTGGCGGCAGGCTGGCTTAAAATTAATTTCTGGTCTGCACTATTGTTTATTGCTGTCGGAAAGGCCGCACGATATGCGGTTATTTTGATATTGTTCAGCTAGATCAGTGGATAAGAAGGAATTTAGTTTTCAGCGAGCAATAGTTTCTGTTAGATGAAATAGAGATGATTCACGCCCTCGAAGCACGACTCGCACAGGACTGCTAGAGGAATGAATTTTAAGAGTGAAAACAGAAAATAGAAAACTGAAAACTGCTTTTAACTAGAATAATAAGCCCAAAATTGGTACCTTTCCGCCACTTAATTTTCATCTCCAGACTAGTAGAAAAAATTATGCCTTCATCACAGCGTCAAATCCTGGTCACCAGTGCCCTGCCGTATGCCAATGGTCCCATACACCTGGGGCACCTTGTTGAATATCTGCAGACCGATATCTGGGTGCGTTTCCAGAAGATGCACGGCAATGAATGCTGGTATGTTTGCGCCAGTGATGCACATGGTACGCCCATCATGCTGCGCGCCCAGTCCGAAGGTATCTCTGCAGAAGAACTGATCACCCGTGTACACAAGGAACATGATCAGGACTTTGCTGATTTCCTGATTGAATTTGATAATTTCTATACTACGCATTCAGAAGAAAATCGGGAGTTATCGGCAGACATATACAACAAGTTGAAAGATGCAGGCCACATCAGCTGTCGCACTATCACGCAGGCCTATGATCCGGAGAAAGAGATGTTCCTGCCGGATCGTTTTATCAGGGGTGATTGCCCGCGCTGTGGCACGAAAGATCAATATGGTGACAATTGTGAATCCTGTGGTGCGACCTACTCACCGACTGAATTATTGAACGCTGTTTCAGTCGTTTCTGGTGCCAAGCCAGTAGAGAAAGAATCTGAACATCTGTTTTTCAAGCTGGCTGATTTTACCGAATTATTAAAAGACTGGATTCATTCCGGACACCTGCAGGAATCTGTCGCCAACAAACTCGATGAATGGCTTGAGCAGGGGCTTCAGGACTGGGATATTTCTCGTGATGCTCCCTATTTCGGCTTTGAGATTCCTGGCTCACCCGGAAAATACTTTTATGTCTGGCTCGATGCACCGATCGGCTACATGGCCAGCTTCAAAAATCTCTGTGATCGTCAAGGTCTTGACTTTGATCATTACTGGAAAGCCGGATCGACTACAGAGCTATATCATTTCATCGGCAAAGACATCACGAATTTCCATTGCCTGTTCTGGCCAGCCGAACTGCACGGCGCGGGTTTTAGAAAACCAACCAATGTCTTCGTCCACGGCTTCCTCACGGTTAATGGCAACAAGATGTCAAAATCGCGTGGCACATTTATTATGGCACGCACCTATCTGAATCACCTGAATCCGGAATACCTGCGCTACTACTACGCAGCTAAACTTGGTGCAGGTGTGGATGATATAGACCTGAACCTCGAAGACTTCCAGGCCCGGGTAAATTCCGACCTTGTCGGCAAGGTAGTCAACATCGCCAGTCGATGCGCGGGTTTTATCAGTAAAAAGTTCTCGGGCGAACTGTCACCAGAGATCCACCGCCCCGAGCTGCTGAAACAATTTACTGATGCCAGTGACAGTATCGCCGGACATTATGAAGCACGCGAATTTGGCCGTGCTATCCGTGAGATCATGGCTCTAGCAGATCTTGCCAATCAATATATCGATGAAAACAAGCCCTGGGTGCTGGCTAAAGAAGCAGGACGCGAGCAGGAAGTCCAGGATGTCTGCAGCATGGGACTCAATCTTTTCCGCATACTGATCATCTACCTGAAACCGGTATTACCTGCGATGGCCGCATCGGCTGAAGCTTTCCTCAACATACCGCCATTATTCTGGCAGGATGTTAACCTGACGCTGACATCTCACGGAATAAACCGCTTTAAACCGTTGATGACTCGCATCGAGAGCTCCGCCATTGACGCAATACTTGCAGAATCCACCTCCACTATGGAAAAAGAAGAAGAAATCATGACCGAAGCAGAAACTACAACACCATTGACTGCTGACCCAATCAGCGAGGAAATCAGTTTTGACGATTTTGTTAAACTGGATTTACGCATTGCACGGATAACTAAAGCGGAACATGTTGAAGGTGCAGACAAACTGCTGCAGCTTACTCTCGACCTCGGTGGCGAAACGCGCAACGTTTTTGCAGGCATCAAGTCGGCCTACAATCCACAGGACCTTGAAGGACGCCTAACCGTAATGGTAGCGAACCTGGCTCCACGAAAAATGCGCTTCGGTGTTTCAGAGGGCATGGTACTGGCCGCTGGACCTGGTGGCAGTGACCTGTTCATTCTTGGCCCCGATGAAGGAGCAAAACCGGGAATGCGTGTGAAGTAAACAAGGCGTATAATATCTCCGGTTTTGCTACCTCTGATTTTCGAATACAGGCACTGAAATGAAAGAATATGCGCTGATTCTCCTAGGCACAGTACTGGTCAACAACTTTGTGCTGGTAAAGTTTCTTGGCCTCTGCCCGTTCATGGGAGTTTCTCGTAAACTGGATACCGCCATTGGCATGGCATTGGCAACGACTTTCGTCATGACATTGTCTGCTGTACTGAGTTACCTGGTAAACCAGTATATTTTAATCCCACTGGATGCCGAATACCTGCGCACACTGTCATTCATCCTTGTCATTGCTGTCATTGTTCAGTTTACCGAAATGGTGATCCATAAAACCAGTCCCTTGCTGTACCAGCTACTGGGAATATTTTTGCCATTAATCACGACCAATTGTGCTGTGCTGGGACTGGCATTGCTCAATGTGCAGGAAGAACATAATTTTGTCACTGCTACACTCTATGGCTTTGGCGCTGCACTCGGCTTTTCGCTAGTGCTAATACTGTTTGCAGCCATGCGTGAGCGACTGGATGCAGCGGATGTCCCCCTGCCATTCAAAGGTTCTGCAATAGCACTAATCACGGCTGGCCTGATGAGCCTTGCCTTTATGGGCTTTGCCGGACTGGGCTGATTGCATGGTATTGACAATACTTTCCCTCGGTATCCTTGCCAGCCTGTTCGGGCTCTTGCTCGGTTATTCTTCGGTTCGTTTTCGCGTTGAAGGTGACCCGCTGGTAGACAAGGTAGACTCACTTCTACCGCAGACACAATGCGGCCAGTGCACTTTCCCGGGCTGCCGGCCTTATGCCGAGGCACTGGTCAACGGCGAGACTGAGATTAATCTCTGCGTGCCTGGCGGTGAAGACACCATTACAGCGCTGGCAGAGACCCTCGGCCGTGAAGCCGTGCCGCTTTCAGATGAACACGCCAGTCATGTACCCTCCCTGGCCGTCATCATTGAAGAATATTGCATTGGCTGCACCAAGTGCATTCAGGCCTGCCCGGTTGACGCCATCGTCGGTACAGCGAAACAGATGCATACCGTCATCGCTGAAGAATGCACCGGCTGCGAGCTATGCGTACCTCCCTGCCCTGTTGAGTGCATTGATATGCGCCCGATCAAACCGGATATCAGCTCCTGGACCTGGCCGCAGCCTTACATGGCCTATGGAGCCAAAAACTGATGAGCAGGCTATACAAGTTCCCGGGTGGGCTCAAACTTGCCGGGCATAAAACAATTTCGACCCGCCAGCCAATCAGCAAGGCAGCGATCCCGGATCGCCTGTTCGTGCCGTTGGGACAACACATTGGCAGCCCAGCCGAATGCACAGTAGAAAAAGGACAGCGTGTATTAAAAGGTCAGACGATAGGCGCCGTCACAGATTATGTTGCGGCGCCTGTGCATGCACCGAGCTCCGGTACGGTGGTAGATATACAGAAGTTTCCTGCTGCCCACGCCTCAAGCCTGCCAAGCGATGTCATCATTATCGAGCCCGATGGGAAAGACGAATGGCTGGAGAGAGAACCGATACCTGATATCACTGAGATGGATCCAAGTGAACTGCGCAACTTGATACGCTGTGCAGGTATAGTCGGACTTGGTGGTGCTGCCTTTCCAACCTTTATTAAACTCAACCCGGCCGGTCACCAGATCAGCAGGCTGATTTTAAACGGCGCTGAATGTGAACCATATATTACCTGCGATGATATGCTGATGCGCGAGCGACCGCATGAAATCATTGACGGCGCAAAGATCATGCGCCATGCATTGAATGCCGCGCAGGTTATCATCGCCATAGAAGAGAACAAGCCTGAAGCAATCGCTTCGCTGCAGGCTCTCGCCAGTGAATTCGACTGGCTTCAGATACAGGCGATACCGGTCATCTATCCCACGGGTGGTGAGAGACAGCTTATCAAGGTGTTAACGGGCAAGGATGTTCCCAGTAAGGGATTGCCACTGGACCTTGGAATGGTTGTCAGTAATGTCGCCACTGCCGCCGCCGTACATCATGCCATCGACCATCAACAGCCGCTGATCTCCAGGATAATTACTGTCACCGGCTCCGGCGTCAAATCACCGCAAAATTTTGAAGTCCTGATAGGCACACCTATATCCGACCTGATCGAACTGGCAGGCGGCTATACAGAAGATGCTGATCGCCTGGTTGTCGGCGGCCCAATGATGGGCATTACCCTGAAAACGGATGCAACTCCTGTGGTCAAGGCAAGCAATTGCCTGCTGGTTCAAACCCCACCTGATCATGCTGGTGAAGCAATAATTCGCCCCTGCATCCGTTGCGGTGAATGCGTCAAAGTCTGCCCGGTAAAATTGCTGCCCCAGCAGCTGTACTGGTTTTCACAGGCCAAGTACCTTGATGACCTGCAGTCTCACAACCTGTTTGACTGCATTGAGTGCGGCTGCTGCACAGTTGTCTGCCCAAGTCATATCCCACTGGTTCAGTACTTCCGTTTTGGTAAATCAGAAATATGGAAGAAGGAACAGGAAACAATTAAAGCTGACCTCGCACGTGAACGCGCCGATGCGAAAACATCCAGAGTTGAACGTATAAAGGCAGAAAAAAAGGCACAGCATGCTGCCAGGGCCAAAAAAACTGCTGCCGCTGCTGACCGCAAAAAAGAAATCGAGGCGGCCGTGGCAAGAACCAAAGCTAAAAAAACCGCTGATATCGACACCGCCATTAACCAGAACACTGAAAACTAAACCATGGAATTCAGCCAGGAACAGCATTACTCACCCCAAACACCGGCACAGGCCAGTGTCAGCCGTGTAATGCTGAATGTCATTCTCGCCCTGATTCCGGGTATAGCCGTCTACATCTTCTATTTTGGCTGGGGCGTGCTGGTCAATATTGTACTGGCTTCACTTTTTGCCCTGCTGGCGGAAGGCCTGGTTCTTGCCATCCGCAAACGACCAGTACTTACTACTCTGCTGGACGGTTCTGCACTGCTGACGGCGATCCTGCTTGCCCTGGCATTACCGTCACACACTGCCTGGTGGGTAACGGCTGTTGGAATTATATTTGCAATCATTATTGCAAAACAGCTCTATGGAGGGCTGGGGCTTAACCCGTTCAATCCTGCAATGACAGGCTACGTGGTCTTACTTATTTCCTTCCCGTTGGAAATGACACGCTGGAATCCACCGCTGGAACTGGCGGAGCAGTCAATGACCCTGCTCGAAGCCTTCAGCTATAGCTTCACAGGCTCACTACCGCAAAGAATGAACCTGGACATGATTAGCCTTGCCACACCACTGGATCTGGCGCGTGGGCGGCTCGATATGGGATTTAGCCTGTCTGTAATCAGAAGTGAATACAGTATTTTCAGCAATCTTTCCGGCAAAGGTACAGAGTGGATCAATATCGCTTTTCTTGCCGGTGGATTGTGGCTGCTATATCGTCGTCTAATCGACTGGCGCATCCCGGCTTCTTTGTTATTGTCTATGCTGATTGTTTCAGCCGCATTCTGGTTGATTAACCCTGAGTTTTACCTGTCACCAGTATTTCACATGTTCGCCGGTGCGACTATGCTCGGTGCCTTCTTCATCGCTACAGATCCGGTTACCGCGAGTACGACACCCACCGGGCGGTTAATATTCGGTGCAGGATGCGGTTTGCTGATCTATATCATTCGCAGCTGGGGTGGGTACCCTGATGGCGTTGCTTTCGCCGTTTTATTAATGAACCTGTCGGCACCACTGATAGACCACTTCACTCAACCACGCATTAGCGGTTATAGAGGACGAAAGTCATGAAATCGGGTGTCATAACCCGCTCTGGATGGTTGCTTGGACTGGCAGGCATGATTGTTATCGGGGTGGTATCACTGGTCTATAGCTTCACCTATGCGGCCATTCAGCAAAGTGAATACCAGGCGATGCTGCAGGCACTTGACAGCATTATTCCGCCTGACAGTCATGACAACGACATGGTCAATGACAGTAAAATATTACCAGCGAATAAGCTGCTTGGCCTGAAAAAAGATGCGCAGCTATATCGTGCACGCCATGATGGAAAAATATTCGCAGTTGCTTTTCCGGTGACCGCACCCGATGGATATAACGGACCGATTAATCTGCTCCTCGCTATTGATCGGGACGGTAAGATCCTGGGTGCGCGTGTCGTCAGCCATAAGGAAACACCGGGACTTGGCGATCGCATAGAGAGCCGACGCAGCGACTGGGCCGACGGGTTTCGTGGCACCAGCCTGGAAAACCCGGGTAATGAAAAGTGGAAAGTAAAAAAGGATGGCGGGATATTTGATCAATTTACCGGTGCAACCATCACACCACGTAAAATCGTCAAGGCCATCCATACCGCATTGAAATTTGTTGAAAGCGATCCCGGAGTCTTTTTTGATGAGTAACTCTGACCTGCCAAATACTGACTACGCTAAAGTAATCCACGACGGGCTGTGGAACAATAACCCGGCACTGGCCCAGCTACTGGGTTTGTGCCCGCTGCTTGCAGTGACAGGCACAGTCATTAATGCCCTCGCCCTCGGTGTTGCGACAATGATGGTTCTGATCGCATCTAACCTCGCTGTTTCCTTATTGCGGCAGCATATACCTAACGAAATACGTATTCCGGTTTTCATTTTAATCATCGCCGGCTTCGTCACCTTAGTCGAACTGCTGATGCATGCCTATCTGTATAACCTGTATACAGTACTTGGGATATTTGTACCGTTGATTGTGACCAACTGCGCCATCATAGGACGTGCCGAAGGCTTTGCATCAAAACATTCACCGCTACCTTCCTTTATTGATGGCATCAGCATGGGACTCGGTTTTACCGCAGTGCTGGTTGCACTCGGCGTAATGAGAGAAGTTTTAGCACAGGGAACATTATTTGCCGACGCCAACCTGATGCTGGGAGACTGGGCAGGAACAATTACCCTGTTTGAGAACTACGATGGATTTCTGCTGGCCGCTTTGCCACCGGGTGCTTTTATTGGACTCGGCTTTTTACTGGCGGTTAAAAATGTCATTGATCAGAATATGCGTAAACGCCGCACCAGCAGCGTTGTAGTTGATATCCCTGGCGGAAATACCGAACCCGCAATATCACAGCCTGACTGAAGATGAACCGCGACAAGCGCATAGAAATATTCGAGCTACTGAAAAATGAAAACCCAGCACCGAAGACCGAGCTCAATTACACATCTCCTTTTGAGCTGCTGATCTCTGTCATCCTGTCTGCTCAGGCCACTGATGTCGGGGTCAACAAGGCCACGGCAAAGCTATACCCTGTCGCACACACCCCGCAGACAATTTTAGAGCTCGGTATCGAGGGGCTGAAAGACCACATTCGTACCATTGGTTTATTCAATACCAAGGCAGAAAATATCATCAAGACCTGTGGTATCCTAAACAGCAAGTACGGGGGACAGGTACCGACAACAAGAGCAGAGCTTGAAGCATTGCCCGGTGTAGGCCGGAAAACTGCCAATGTTGTACTGAATACCGCCTTTGGCCAGCCAACCATCGCCGTTGATACACATATTTTTCGTGTTGCCAACCGAACAGGAATTGCTAAAGGTAAAACTGTCCGTGAAGTTGAAGACAGATTAGTACGACTGGTACCTGAACAATATAAACTGGATGCCCATCACTGGCTGATACTGCATGGACGATATACCTGCATTGCGCGCAAACCGCGCTGCAGCAGTTGTATTATCCATGATCTATGTGAATACAGGTCGAAGACAGAAACATGAAAGCACCCATAGCGACCGGACTGAGTTACGGTACGCATCCAATAATCGCGCATGCAGCCAGAGCAGTAAAAATTGCCCTGGAAAAAGCCGAAATCGAACAGGCTGAATGTGTCCTGCTGTTTATGACACCGGAATATACTGACGAGGCTGAAGCTGCAGTCCGCCTCGCTGCACGCACTGCCGGCTGCCTGCAAGTATCCGGCTGCATCGGTTATGGCATCCTGACTGACCATGACTGGGTACTCGATAGCCCTGGTGTAGCTGCCATGGTCTTTGGTCAAGGAACAGACATTTCCCCTATTACATCTGAACCTGCTGATGCGGTTATCTCATTTAGCACTCCGCATGATTTCAATCCGGACTGGCTACATGATACAACGCCCCATATAGGCGCTATTGCTTCTGATCCACTGGGACAGGGAAATTACAAGCACTGGCAAGGTGCGAAAATCAAAACAAATAACTGTGTTGAGTTAGGAATCACCAATGTAACTGCAGCTTTCTCCGTTGCACAAAGCTTTAAAACTCTAACACCTCCACGCGTTATCGATGCTGCAGATGGTCTTGATGTGGTTAGTCTCGAAGATTTGCCAGCGCTTGACGTATTACTGGACTCGCTGCCGCCGTCGATTAAGAAAAGCAATCTACCACTGCACTTGTTGCTGGGAGGAGTCACCTTTGGTCGACCTGACAATGCAATCAATGAAGGCCGCTTTCACCTAGATCACATAATCTCGACCAACTCGGAAAACCACTCATTCACCCTCACCTCTGAACTTCAGGCAGGTGAGAATTTGTTTCTTGCCATCAGAGACACCTATGCTGCAGAGCTTGGCATGAAGCAGGCAATCGACACCGCCACAAAAAAACTGCACACCAGCCCGGATTTTGGCTTGCTTTTTCCCTGCCTGGGTCGCGGGCCTTCCTTCTACGGAGGCGTTGACAGGGATCTTGAGATCCTGGCTGAGGCCCACCCTGGTATGCCTTTTATCGGTTTCTATGGAAACGGTGAAATCGGGCCGCTAAAAGACGGCAACCATACCTATCAGTATTCAGCCAGTTTAGGACTATTTAAAATCCGGGGGACATAGATGCAACCCATGAATAGATCGATGGTCTCTTTGCAAGTGGGCGTATTTTGAGTCTTTACGGCAAAGATCGTGTCAGCATGCGGCAGGTGTTCTTTACTACCTGGCAGAAATATAAACAGTCACTACCGTTACAGGGCATCGAACCGGTGCTGATTGATACTATCCTGCTACACCCGGAATATCATGGCATACTGGATGATGTGGATTCACACCTCGATCGCGACTACCCGCCTGAGCAGGGTGCGGAAAACCCGTTCCTGCATATGAGCCTGCACATGACAATTGAAGAGCAGCTTGCGATGGACAACCCTGCCGGTATTCGTCATCACTTCAACACACTGCAACAGTCCTTCGAAAGGCACGAAGCCCTGCATGTACTGCTTGAGTGCCTGGCCGAGGCGGTCTGGAAAGCACAAAGAGATGAAACGGCTGAACTGGAGAAAGAATACCTGGCCTGTGTCACAGAACAGGTTAAAAAATGAAGAGATTTATAACGACAACTATTACTGTGCTGATGACATCAGTTTTACTGCTGTTATTGTCTATCTCATCACTGCACGCTGAAGAGACAAACTCATCCCGGATTTTCAACAGAGGCAATAGCACAGAACCTGCTACGCTGGATCCACACAAGTCTGAAGACGTTTCCAGCGGAAATATCCTGCGAGATTTATATGAAGGTCTGGTCACTGAAGATGCATCTGGAAAACTAATTCCCGGGGCGGCTGAAAAGTGGAGCATCAGTGAGGATGGCTTGCACTATACGTTCCATCTTCGAAACTGCCTGGCCTGGTCAAATGGTGAAGCACTAACGGCAGCAGATTTTATTTTCTCACTGCGTCGTGCACTGGATCCGGAAACTGCTGCACCTATGGCCGACCTGCTTGCACCCATAGTTAATTCACGCGAGGTGATGAACGGTAAGATACCGTCTGAAAAGCTCGGTGTTGAGATGCCTGACAGTCATACCCTTATTATTCATCTACAGCATCCCACACCATGGTTTATGCAAATATTAAGTCACCCAATTGCCTTTCCTGTGTATGCGACGTCACTGGTTAAAAACGCAGAAAAGGCCTTTAGTGCCGGCAATCTGACTTCCAACGGTAGCTGGAAGCTGCAACAGTGGATTCCCTATGAAAAGCTGGTACTGCAACGAAATTCAGCTCACTACGATAATGGCAGAACATCGTTCGAGCAGGTCATCTATTACCCGATAGATTCCAGCAATACCGAATTCAGCCGTTACCGCGCTGGCGAGTTCGACTGGACGGATACGATACCGCCAAACAAACTTGGATGGATAAACAAAAATATGCCGGGCGAGGCATTTATCAGCCCCTACCTTGGAACATATTATTACGGCTTCAACCTGACTCGACCGCCGTTCAAGAATAACAATGATTTGCGTAAAGCCCTGTCGCTGGCCATTGACAGATCTTTAATCACTGAGAAAATTCTTGCTAATGGTGAAATCCCGGCATCTGCATGGCTGCCACCGGGACTGCTTTCTGCATCGCATCAAATACCCACCAACCAGGCAGAGAAACTGAAGCAGGCAAAGGAGCTCTATCGCAAAGCGGGCTACAGCAGGGATAACCCTCTGCGAACGACCCTGCACTACAATTCCAGCGAACAGAACAAACGCATAGCCGTCGCTATTGCTGCAATGTGGAAGAAAAACCTTGGCATAAAGGTAGAGCTGATCAATGAAGAATGGAAGGTCTTCCTCAACCGCAGAAAGAGCAAGGTAGAAACTCAGCTCTATCGGGCATCATGGATTGCCGATTATAACGATGCCAGCAGCTTCCTGAGTCTTTTCACCAGCAATCATGCAAAAAATGATACTGGCTACTCCAGCCAGCATTATGATACGTTGATAAATCAGATTGAAATAACAATGGATGATGAAAAAAGAAGTAAACTGATTCAACAGGCTGAACAACTGTTACTTGATGATCAGGTCATTATTCCGATCTACTATTATGTCTCCAGGCACCTGGTAAAACCGAACATCAAAGGCTACCAGGCCAATCCCCTGGATCACCATTACAGCAGGTATATGTTTAGAAAATAATAGGGTTTCAGATTTCAGGTTTCAAGAAGAAGACATTGAGGTGTTTCTAATTTGTTTTATCCTCAGTTGTTAGAAGTTGCTTGGCCTATTTACGCAAGAGAAGAATGGAAACTAATGCTTTACCTGAATATGATATGAGTGACAATCATAAGCAGAGATTGAATAAGACCAGGCACAACAAGGCTCTACAGCCTGTACTAAAAAGCAACATAATCAAGCTCAGTCGTTATATGTAAAAGTAAAGTACGAGGATAATTTAAGATTTGAAAACACTAGAACACTTGCTTGAAAATAATCTGGAATG
>JASJFV010000162.1:0-7834 GCA_033791885.1 Gammaproteobacteria bacterium
CCCGGACCATGCTCGTACCAGCGCCCATAATGCAAAAATAATAAATATAGTATGCACGATAGTGAAATAGGAAATCACATATACCCAGGTCCAGGGCGAATTAAACCCACCCAGTATTATCATTAGCGCACTGACCAGAAACAGCACGGCTACGGCAATTATATTGATTTTTATTCCTAACAGGGCATGGTAGCGATCAATTGTATCGGGCTCTGTTTTCCGGTAAATCAATAATAAGGCAACAAAACTTATTGCAGGCAAGACCGTCAGGTTGAGCAGTGAGGCAAGCGCGGCGTTTGAGGCACGCTGCAGTTGTAACTTATTTGTTTTATTTAATTCCATTGGCTTGCTCTATTATTTTGTGATTGAATCATTTCTGTATTGCATTTGAAAAATTTTAGCTTACACCATTTTACCTGCACCATAAAAATACCGCCTGAAGCGGCGGTATTCTTTTTTTTCAGCAGCTTAAAAAGCTTAGCATCTATTTCACTCTGTCTTCTAATAGTTCAACCTCTTTGCCTTTCACAAAGAAGCTAATGATATATACCACCAGTCCTATCAGGAAGACAAGTCCGGCTAGCTCACGCATCCAGTAGAATATTTCTACTTTAGCTTGCGTATCCATAAAGCTTAGTGGTGTTTCTGAGTAACGTTGCAGATATACCTGAAGCATACCCTCACCGGTCAGGAACAGGGTGATAAAGACCATCGATACCGTCATCAACCAGAACGACCACATTTCCATCACCTGTGCATTATCATTGCCGGCTTTTTGACCTCGCATGATAGGCATTGAATAAGAGATTATGGTCAATACCACCATGACATAAGCACCATAGAATGCCATATGGCCGTGTGCTGCGGTGATTTGTGTACCATGTGTGTAAAAGTTAACTGGTGCCAGAGTATGCAGGAAGCCCCATACACCCGCCCCCAGGAAGGCCATGACGGCAGTGCCTAAGGCCCATAAAGTCGCCGCTTTATTTGGATGGTCGCGACGTCTCTTGTTCACTACATTAAAAGCAAACAAGGTCATCATAAAGAATGGAATAGGCTCCAGCGCAGAGAAGATAGAACCTAACCACTGCCAGTAACCCGGTGCACCAATCCAGAAGAAGTGATGGCCGGTGCCGACGATGCCGGAGATAAGCGCCATGGCGATAATGATGTATAACCATTTTTCGATAACTTCACGGTCAACACCGGTTACCTTGATCAGCACATAGGCAAGCAAGGACGCCATAATTAATTCCCACACGCCTTCTACCCATAGATGAACAACAAACCACCAGAAGTATTTATCCAGTACCAGGTTTTCAGGGTTGTAGAAAGAGAACAGGAAGAATACTGCCAGTCCGACCAGGCCGGTCAGTAATACCAGTGTGATCACTGTTTTACGTCCGGTAAGAATGGTCATGCCTATATTGAAGACGAAAGCCAGGGCAACAATAACGATACCTATTTTGGTGATCGTGGGTTGCTCGAGGAATTCTCGTCCCATGGTAGGCAGCAGGTCATTCATGGTGATCTCAGCCAGTGTCGCATAAGGCACCAGTAAATAACCGAGGATGGTTAGCGCACCGGCAACCAGGAATATCCAGAACATGAGTTTCGCTAGTATGGGCGAAAAAAGTTCACGTTCAGATTCCTCGGGAACCAGATAATAGGCGGCGCCCATAAAACCAAACAGTAACCAGACGATCAGTAAGTTTGTGTGTACCATGCGGGCAACGTTGAAGGGGATTTCCGGGAACAGGAAATCGCCCATAACGTATTGCAGGCCAAGGATTACGCCGAACAGGATCTGTCCGACAAAAAGACCAATGGCTGCAATAAAATACAGCATGGCAATGGATTGTGATTCATATTTCATGTGTATTTCCCCTTAACCTTGAATGTTGGGTGGCCAGTCTCTGGCAGTTTTAATGCCATCGGCGTATTTTAGGAATTGCGCAATTTCTTCCAGCTCCTGATCACTGAAATTGAACTGCGGCATGCTGCGGCGACCTGGAATACCATCGATGGGACGACTCTGGATAAAAGCCTTGATGGCTTCCGTACTTTCGCCATAGCGGGTATACACATTGCCAAGCTCGGGAGCAAAATATGCGCCTTCACCTAACAGAGTATGGCATCCGATGCAGTCATTGTGTTCCCACAAACGCTTACCTGCTGCCACCTCCTCGGTTATATTTTCTCTATTGTCAGTTTTGGGTATTCTTTCTACCGTATCGACGGTTAAGCCAATAAATACCAGGAAGAAAAAAACCGATCCTCCGTAGTAAATATTTCGTGCCATGCCCTTGGTAAAGGTTTCTCTCATAGCGATTCTCACTTGATTGTTGTTTATAATTTTCGATGGTTAATATTACAGGTGGCATCATAGCTACACGACAGTCTGGTTGCCTTGATGTTAATCAAGTCAAAGCTTACATTGATTTGGCGGTGCTGTGAATGAGATTATTGCATCGCTAACGTAACGGATAGCCCGTTACCCGGTATTGTCGTCAGCTGTTATATGGGAACCTGATCTATTACAGCCGGTTTATGAAAACGATGATTCATGGCAAGCGAATTTGATACTGCCTCGATATTTAATGACTGGTTCCTTCTGAGCGATGAATTTTGTTATAAACATTATATTTGCCAACAGGTTTATTCATCGGTAAACGTTTTACGATTTCCAGTGTATTACTGTCATAGACAATGACTTCGCCATCGTTTTCCCAGATGCTTAATAGTGCACGACTGCCATCACGGTTAAATTCGATATGACCAGATGTTTTTCCGGGAACGGGGGTCAGTGTCTTTATAATTTCCAGTGTTTTTTTATCGATGACGTGCATTTCATCTTTATGCGGACCGACAAATACATCAACCCAGGCATAAGGTGAATTCTCGTGGCTGCGCATAAAAAATCCGGGGCCATCGGTTTTTAGTTTTTTGATGGTTTTCCAGGTTTTCATGTCGATGATACTGATAACACCTTGTTTCAGGTTAGGGGTAGCCAGTACTGTAGTGTCTTTATATTTCCAGGTGATGCCAGAGCCAAGATGCGGCATCCCGGGCAGGTCGATGTCGGCAATTTTTCTGCCAACGATCAGGTTGATGACCTGACCATTCTCCCCATTGCGTGAAGCACCGATCAGATTTTGATAAGACTGGTCGAAAAAGAAGTCATCCAGGTAATCGTCCAGCGTTATACGTCGAACAGGAAACGGGCCTTTTTCGGCGATGCCTTCACCCATCTTGTAGTCATGCACAAAACCACGATAGACTTTTGGTGGATTGTCGGTGTAGTTAATTTCCCAGACTTGTTTAATATCTTTTAGCGCAATAATAAAACTGTTACGCGGTGGGGCTGTATAAACCGCGCTGACGCGTGATGAGTTTCCGATATCATCTTTAACCTCGATGATTTTAACCAGGCTAAGGTCTTTGGCATCAAGAATCACCAGGCTATGCGGCAGATAGTTTCCTACCATAACGTAACGATCATCTGCAGATACGGCAGCATTACGGGTATTAATCCCGGCGCGGATTTCTGCAATCACGTCCAGCGTGACCATATCAAACTTGCTGATCCAGCCATCGCGTGAAGCGAAATAAACATAACGTCCATCGGAGGAATACTTGGGGCCTCCATGCAGGGCAAAACGTGATTTAAAACGATAAATCGGTTCCATTTTGTCACCATCGAGAACGCTAACATGATGATCGCCACTCTCGACGACCAGGAACAGATTGAGTGGATCTGCCTGGTAAACCGGTTTAATATTTTTATCCTTGCTATTTTCATAAGCATCTTTATAGAGGAGATGACTTTGAGATATTTCTTTTTCGCCCCAGGCAGGCAGGGTATCCAGCGGTGTATAGACGAAGTCGACCAGAGATTGTATCTGTACTGAGCTTAATGTTTTATCGAAAGCTGGCATCTGTGTTGCAATGCGGCCAGCTTTTATCACATCGATAGCTTTATTCTTACGCAGACGTTTCAGGTTTTCCGGTAGCAATGCCGGGCCAATACGTCCGAGGCGATCGTCACCATGACAGTTGGCGCAGTGTTGTTGATACAGTTCGTTATCGATAGAAATATTACCGCTCGAATTCTTACTGCTCAAAACATTACTGTCTGAATCGTTGTCTGTTACTGTACTCGCAACAACGCTGACAGAAAAAAACAAAATTGCAGTTAGCGCAATAAAAAATTTTACTGAGAACGGTTTTAGCATCCTGGCGCAGCCACAACTTTCTCTGTTTTTCGTGACCAGGGAGTAACCTGCAGACGATCTTGATTATTGTTAACGCCTATTTCAGCGTTTGTAAGATAACAACCTGGATCTTCTGCCCAGAAATTGCCGCTTAACTGCCAGGCGCGTGTGCGTGAATTACCGCCACAGATATTTAAATACTGGCAGCTGCTACAGCGTCCTTCGACTGGCCGAGATTTTTTTTTAAGGCCAGCCATTAACGGGTCAGACGTATCCATCCAGATATCTGAAAAAGCACGTTGTTTGATATTGCCGATGCTGTAATCCCACCACATGGTATCGGGATGTACATTGCCTATATTATCGATATTAGAAATATTTACGCCCGAAGAATTACCGCCCCAGTTGTTTAACATGGCTTCGAGTTGTTTAGCATGTTGCGGAAGATTTTTTCGTGTCCATAACAATAGATAAACGCCGTCTGCGTCATTGTTGCCGGTAACAAATTCTCTTTTCTTACCACTGAGAATGTCATTCCAGCAGGTCTTGAATAACAGGTCCATGGCATTGCGTGTCATTTTATGATGCAGGTCATCACCACGGTTTTTGTTGCCGCGACCGGCATAATTGAGATGTGACAGATAAAATTTATCGATGTCTTCATTATCCATCAAGTGCAGTAAAGCGGGTAGATCCTGTTGGTTGTCCTGAGTTAATGTAAATCGCAGTCCGATTTTGATACCAGCATCACGGCACAGGCGTATGCCGCGTAAGGCTTCATCGAAAGAGCCGTGCTTGCGGCGAAATTTGTCATGTGTTTCACGCATGCCGTCGATGCTGATACCGACATAATTATAGCCGACATCGACAATGTTCTGGATATTGTCTTCGTTAACCAGGGTGCCGTTTGAAGACAGGCCAAGATAAAACCCCATGTCTTTAGCATGGTGAGATATCTCGAAAATATCTGGGCGCATCAGAGGTTCGCCGCCAGAAAGAATAAGCACTGGAACAGCAAAACTTTTTAAATCGTCCATAACATTAAATACTTCATCGGTGTTTAGTTCACCGGGAAAATCTTTGTCGGCCGAGGTGGCGTAACAATGTTTGCAGGTCAGGTTGCAGCGCCGTATCAGGTTCCAGATTACCACCGGTCCGGTAAGTGACCGCACTGGTCGCGGCTGATTGCCCTTGGGATTATTTGTCAGTGCATGCAGGTATTGGCTTAAACGAAACATGGTAGTCTTTCCGACAGGTTAGGCAGCAAGTCGCAGGCCGGTTTTTTTCAGGATGGCAGAGCTGAACAGTGTCTCGTGATCTCTGCAATGGTTGCCGAGCAGATTATTGATCTGATCGACTTTGGTTTTCACTTCCTCTCTGTCGTGGCCGTGTACCATGGCGAACAGGTTATAGTGCCAAACCGGCAGATGGCGGGGACGCTGGTAACAGTGGCTGACGAAATCCAGCTGGCCGATGATATTGCCCATTTCGATGACCTTGTCGTCGTCGACATCCCACACCGTCATGCCGTTTGCGGTGACCCCGAGTCGATAATGATTGGGCACCGCGCCGATGCGGCGGATGACGCCGCAGGCTAACATCTTCTTTAATCGCTGCAGCACATCTCGCTGCGAGCTGCCCATGTTATCGGCGATGGCCTGATAGGGTGAGCGCTCGATAGTAATACCGGTCTGGGTGACACTGATGAGTTTCCTGTCGATATCATCCAGGGTGCAGTCTTTGTTTTCTGCATAATCCTGTGCCGGTACCGGCACCGTGGTATGTCTGCCATCGGCCGCCAGATGCAGCCACAGCCCGATATAAAACTCCTGCTGCTTGGGAAAGTTGTACACCCTGAGTTTCGTTGTCGTTTCGATGGCATGTAGGATATTATCGATGGCTTCAGGTGTTTCTGTGGCCAGAACAAACCACATGTTCAGGGTATGTTCGCGGCGGTAATTGTGTGCCACTTCCGAGTAGGTGTTGACTATTTCGGTGACGCTATCGTAGCGTTCCTCGGGCACCGCGATGGCCGCCAGCGTGAGACCGCCGCCGAGTGATGCCGCATCGTACAGCGGTCCGAAGCGTGTTAGCAGGTTTCTGGATTTCAGGTGTTTTACCGTGTCGATTAGTTCGTCTTCCGGACAGTTTAAACGCGCAGCAATCACTTTGAAGGGCCGTTCCTGTAAGGGGAAATTGCCCTGAAAGTTATTGATGAATTCACGTTCGAGTTCGCTAAGGCTCATTATATTCAGGCTCTATTCTGCAGATTTATTGTTCAACATCGCTTTGCCAGGCTGTTTCACCAGGTATAATCGGGCGGCGTTTTTTTTCACCTGATGAGCGCTACTATCTTTTGCATTATCGCTGGCAGAATAACTCGCACCGCGCTGTTTGAAGCGGCGGGTGCTGAACAGGATGATATGGTCGATATCCTGCAACCCGCAGTTCGATGTTATCTCGGCCACTTTCTGCGTGACCTCTTCTCTGCAGCTGCCGTGCACCATGGTGAACAGGTTATATGGCCATTCGGGCAGGCGTCGCGGACGGCGGTAACTTAGGGTGACGCAGGTATACTTGCCAATACAGATGCCGAGTTCTTCGACGCGCTCATCCGGCACGTTCCACACCACCATGCCATTGGCGGTGTAACCGAGTTCCTTGTGGCGCACGACTACACCGTAACGTTTGATCGCGCCTTTATCGATCAGCTGCTGTATGCGCGCGATCACATCCTGCTCGGTGGTAGCCAGCTGTTTCGCGAGTTCGGCATACGGCCGGCTGACGATGGGCAGGCCCTGTTCGACAAGCCTGATCAACGCTCTGTCTTCGGTGGTAATCTGCAATACGTGTTTGTTCAGTTCCATGTTACTCATAATTAAGTTACTCGTCTGTTAGCTGTTTTCAGCTGAAAGCCCAGATCGATAAAGTAATCATCCAGCATCGGCAGCGACATCAACGGAAACTCTGTATGCTGCTCTATCTCGTAGAGCACGATATCGAGGTGCTCTTCGCTGGAGGCGGTGACCACGAACCAGAGGTTGTATTCGTGCTCGCGTTCGTAGTTATGATTGACTTCAGGAAAGGCGCTGATGATGCGCGCGACACATTCCAGCTTGTCCTGCGGAATCGCCATTGCCGCCAGCGTACTGACGCCAATACGGTTCGGTCTGAATACCGGGCCGACGCGGCTGATGACACCGCGGTCCTGCAATGACTCTATCGCCTGCAATACGGCCGCTTCGCTGACATCCAGCTGTTTTGCCATATCAGCAAACGGCGTTGCTGACAACGACAGGTCGCGCTGAAAATCATTTAGCAGGTGCTGTTCCAGTAGTGAATAGTCGTTTATCGATTTAGTCATAATATCAAGCCATCAATATAAATCTGTTATAAGCCGGTACGATGTGCCCGCGCGGTGAAAAAGATGCCGCTGGGTTTCTGCGTGCTAATGCTTGTTAGCTGTGCGAAGTTCTCGGTGTCAAATACGGCAACCCGGTCCTCATCGCGCACCGAAACCCAGACCTGTTCGCCGCGCGGTTCAAATTCCATGTGCAGCACGCCTTTGCCGGGTGTCAGTGTTTTGATTATTTTTAAAGACTGGGTATCTATGACCTGCA
>JASJFV010000163.1:0-3564 GCA_033791885.1 Gammaproteobacteria bacterium
GGGGTCATATTCGAAGGGGCTTAGCTCACCGCAAGGCTCGAATGCCGCAAAAGCTTTTATCATTATGCTTCTCCTGTGAGTGAATTCTGTTTCGATTGTCGTTAAACAAGGATTATCTTGCAGGACGATCCATGCTCTGCATTCATCGAACAATTCGCAGTCTAGCCTGTGCAGGCCGAATTGAAAACTTGAACAGTGAGCCAAACGAGGCATTATAAAGCAGATATCAGGACACTACGCTGTACCAACATAAATTCCTGAAAAAGATAATAGTGGTCCGCAAGTCGTCTTTGGATCGTCTCCCGCCTGTTAGAATCTTATTTTGAATTTATAAGTCGATATTTCCGCACTTGGTTAATTACTGTACCTCATGTTGGGTTTTGCCACCAACAGTGTTGTGGTAGAACTGGAATTTGGTCGTCTCGTAGATGCCTTTCGCGAGATCTTTCAGCAACAGGGTTTTCTCGGGGAACTGTGCAGATACATCAGCGGACGGATCGTCAGCATGCAGGTCATGGAGTTTGGCATCGGTGCCATCATGCTTCATTCTTAGCATATAATTTTTCGTGATTGCACCTATAACCGGGGCACGCTTTCCGGACGTCTGCGTATAGACTGCGCGCTCACCTTCCGGTGTCGGCCCGTTGATATCACGACCCATGGTTGAATTTACATAATCGACACCCAGCCAACCCGCGATTGTCGGGACCACATCCACCAGGCTGGTGGCCTCTTCAATCACCCGGGGTTGAAGGTATTGGGGAGCGTAGATGATAAACGGCACATGTAAGCCATCCAGGTCCAGCAGTTCATAAAATGGCTCCATATGCGGCGTTGTAGTGATGCGATTATTATGGTCGCCAAATACTACAAAAATCGTGTGCTCAAAATAACCACTGTGTTTGGCCATCTCGAGGAACCTGCCAATGTTAAAATCCAGCAAGCGCACGGCATTATATTGGGCGGTACTCTTGAAGCCATATTGCGCTACTTCTTCTTCAGACAGGTCATCTATCTGAAAACCCTCGTTCTCCTCGGGAATAGTAAACGGCCGGTGATTTGCAGCTGTTTGTATGTAGGCAAAAAACGGACGGTCTTGCGGCTGACCGGCCAACACCCTGTCAACCTCCCGGAACAATCCCAGGTCGGAAATACCCCAAACATCGACCAGGGGTTCCGTATAACTGTCTTCCTGGTACAGATGGATTCCCTTGATACTGCTTTGGATGAGGGCGCTCATATTCGCCCAGCCGGCGTTGCCACCGATAAAATAGAACTTCTCATGGTCGCTGAGGTAGTTCAGTGCAATCCGCTGCTCGGCAATCAACGGGTTCCTGGTGGCTGTTTTAACCGATGACACATCAGGCAAACCGGTAATACTCGCAAACACCGTGCGTGACGTGCCGGATACCGGCACATAAAAGTTCGGTAAAAACCAGCCTTCACGCGCCATCATGTCCAGGTTTGGAGAAGTTTTTAGCGGGTTGTTGTGTACGCTGAGCCGGCTGGCGCCCAGTGATTCCAGCATAATAAATACAATATTTGGCGGGCGTTCAAACTGTAATTTTTGCGGCCCACCAGATAATTGCCGGTCGTAATTCAGGATGGTTTCATCCTTGTTAGTGACATTTAGATAATCTGCAATCACCGGATAATAGTGATGCACCTCCTGCATGTCATAATGCGGCTCTCGTAGTTCGAAGGTGTCATAGAAGAACAATACCGGGTTAATGCCGAGAGCAGAAACGGTATCGTTGCCTGAAAAGAAGGCATGGTTCCAGCGCAGTGGCACCGGATTCTGAATGTTGATATCGGCAAAGCGGCCCAATAGTCCGCCCAGCACCAGGAAGGTGACTACGGCAGTGCCGGTCACGGCCTGCAATTTCGTAATTGGCCGTTGTTCCCTGTCAAGCGTCTTGCGTTCCAGCAGTATCACCAGCCAGCTGGCAACAGCGACAGTGAGCAGCCAGGCCAGTGTTACCCAGACAACAGGGTAACTCTCCCACATCATGTTGGCGGAGATAGATAGATCTTCGAAAAAGCGCAGGGCTGTGGAATTCAGGCGAATACCGAGATAGGTATAGTGGCCGAAATCAATGATATAAAACAGCAGCGTGATCAACAGGGCAACGGCAATGTATACCCGGGACAGTTTGCGAATAAGCGGCGAACTGGAGACGTTATAGCGCGGCACCCAGGTCAACAGGAATACTGGCAGGCTGAGTAAAAGTGCCAATCGCAGGTCAAATTTTACGCCGATATACAGTGTCTCGTACAAAATGCCCGGATCCGGATGAACCGTCTGCCCGACCTCCGAGAACCCGAAATAAAATATGGCCCGCAGTGCCACAAAAAACATGAACAGCAGCGCCACAACACCAGCCGCATACTGCAATCGTCCGGACTTCAACCAGGCCATTAACTAACTCCTTCTCCAAAAGACAAGCGGCAACCGTTTACAGATCAGTCGATTGCCTGACATGTGCGGTTTTACCGGGGGTAACCCTGGATAGCGGTGGCCGGAGCCACGTCAGCATAATCAGCACAATAAATAAGGGGTCTAGCAGGTAATCCCACAAGTTGTGTGATTCCAGTAGTTGCTGGGAAAATGCTATTACTGCGGCAGTTATGCTTACTGCCAGAAAGTAGTACTTTCTCAACCAGCAGAACAGGGTAATTATACACAGCACCGCAAGCAACCAGGGGTTGGAATACCCCAGGCTGTAACTGTCGAATTGGGTCAGTCCCAGCGCGAACGGGTAGAGCAGTATAGCCGCAGCCATTACCAGTCGGCGCAGCAGGACCGGTTCATCTTCTTGAAAAAGCTGCCATGAAAAGTTCTGCTGCAGAATGATGGCGAGATAAAAAATCAGGGCAGTGACAGAGCTGTCGCCAAACACGCCACGCACATAATACCAGCCCGGGTAGTCAGCCAGCGGTAACATTACCAGCAGGGCGATGATGACCACCACCAGAACTCTCCCGGCAGGTGGCAACCTGTTTACTGGCAACAGCAGGGTGGCCCATGCGATACACGCTAATACCGTGGCCAGGCCAGTTAACAGCGGTGTTGCACTGATCATGATTCAGGTCCCGCAGTTGCCAGCATTTCCAGTAGTGCTGCGCGATTAAAATAGACGTGTTTGATGTGTTTTCTTTTCCATGTGTAGAACAGGTGGAAGTTACCGTCGTGTGTCTGTAGCAGGAACGGGTAAGAGAATGGATTGTGTATATTCTCGCTGCCAACTGCTGTTTCAAAACGGTACACCAGCTGCCATGCAGCACTGTTGTCACTGCGGTGTGCCATGCTGATGTCCTCTTTTTCCGTGGGATGATTATTGAAAACCAGCAACAGTTCATCCGGCATGTTCAGCTGGACAACCGCTATTGCCGCATCCGGGTTGGGGAGCGTAAGTGCTTCAAGTGCCGTCCAGTCGGCCAGATTGTCCTGGCTGCGACTGAACCAGAGTTTACCCGGTTGCCTGGCGGAGGTGTTGCGCATAAACGCGGTGGCATGCGTAGTATCTGCAGGTAACAGGACTGGCTGGATGGCTTTCCTGCCGT
>JASJFV010000164.1:0-3035 GCA_033791885.1 Gammaproteobacteria bacterium
GGCCATGATAAACCAAACACCATGCAAACGACTCCGATTTCACTGGGGTCAACGACTGTTCTGGGTCTGGCTCTACCGTCTGTGGCCAGAGTGCCTGCAGACACTACAGGTCTTCAAACCAGATACCCTGGTACGCTGGCATCGCAAGGGCTTTCGACTGTACTGGACGTGGAAGTCTCGTTACCAAATGGGTGGGCGCCCACCCATCGCACCCGAGGTACGCGAACTTATCCGGACGATGTCTCGCGACAACATTGGATGGGGCGCGCCGAGAATTCATGGCGAATTACAAATGCTCGGCATCCAAATCTCCCAAGCGACTGTCGCAAAATACATGGTCCATCATCCTAAAACACCATCGCAGTCGTGGCGAACCTTTCTGAACAATCATAGGAAAGACCTGGTATCGGTCGACTTCTTCACGGTGCCTACGGCAACATTTCGAATCTTGTATGTATTCCTCGTGCTCAGGCATGAACGGCGTGAAGTTGTCCACTTCAACGTGACCGAACATCCGATGGCCCAGTGGGCGGCTCAGCAGATGGTTGAAGCGTTTCCGTGGGATCCAGCGCCTAAGTACCTCCTACGTGATCGCGATAAGACTTATGGCGCAAGTTTCCGTCACCGTGTACACAGTCTCGACATGAGAGAAGTTCTTACCGCCCCACGCTCACCATGGCAAAATCCCTACGTTGAGCGGCTCATCGGATCAATACGTCGCGAGTGCCTCGACCATGTCATCGTATTCAATGAACTCCATCTCAAAAAGCTTCTACGTGCGTACTTTATCTACTATCACACGGCGCGAACGCATCTTGCATCAGACAAGCAATGCCCAGAACCGCGTTCTGTCGAGTTACCGGATCAGGGAATGATCATCGCATTCCCGCAGGTCGGCGGCCTGCATCATGAATACCGCCGCGCTGTTTGAGACATAGTCGAAACACCTCAAAATCCGTGTACAAAGCAGGCTGCTGTTAGCCTGTAGCACCTCTGATTATTCTCAATGTCTCACTCTAACGCACAAAACTAATAATTCGCCTCTTTTGATCAGCGTCATACCTATTTTCCTACTCACCATTTTAATAGTCGCCACATTGTGCGGTCCAGGTTCTGAATACTCGCATCGGATTGGCTTATTGGTAGGGACAACTCTGTTAGATGCACTGACATATGCTTGACATATATATAATATTTATTACAATGACCTATGTTAAGACTATGCCTGTTGGAGGGAAATCATTATGCGTACTGCAGCGATATTTATAAATGGGAAGAACCAGGCAGTTCGTCTGCCGAAAGAATTTGAATTTGAGGGTGTGACAGAAGTTGAAATACACAAAGAAGGCGAATCAATTGTCATGACGCCTAAACGAAAATCGTGGAGCAGTTTTGCAGAGGTCAATAAGTCTGATGCAGATTTTCTTGACGAACGTCCTGATGTTCTGGAAGAGGGACGGGTCAAGTTTTGAAAAGAACCTATATGCTCGACACCAATATCTGCTCATACATCATGCGGGAAAGACCTGAAAGCGTGCTAACTGAATTACAGTCCAGGGTTATGCTGAGAGATAAGATCATCATATCAGCCATCACCTACGCTGAATTACGCTTTGGTGCTATTGGTAAAAAGTCATCACCAAAGCACAATATCATTGTCGATGAATTTATGGCACGTATAGATGCTGTATTAGCCTGGGATAAGGGGGCGGTAGAGGCGACGGCTCAGATAAAAAAATATTTAAGTGATCAGGGTACCCCTATCGGTAATAACGATATTATGATTGCCGGGCATGCTGTGTCAGAAGGGTGTATTCTGGTAACCAATAATCGAAAAGAGTTTGATCGTGTGCCGGACCTTGAGATAGAAGACTGGTCGGTTATTTGAATATGAACTGTGCCAGGCTAGTAAGGCCCAATCAGGTTGTTCAGAAATTATAGATTATTCGTAAATGTCCTTCCGGTACCCAATACGTATCAACAGAACAGTTAGCTGGTTCTCCCCGAATTTCCAGATATCTCAAAAAGAGTGGACAATATGAATCTACGCTTTCGAGGAAATTCAGGCCAGAAGAAAATATTCACAGGAATACAAACAAGAAGCAGTACTTTATAGTTAAATAATCTGGTTCAGATTTGACCTGGCATGATCTTACGC
Organism: Gammaproteobacteria bacterium; assembly: GCA_033791885.1. Lineage (GTDB taxonomy): Bacteria > Pseudomonadota > Gammaproteobacteria > BMS3Bbin11 > BMS3Bbin11 > BMS3Bbin11. The sequence goes on from JASJFV010000164.1 coordinate 2,159, forward strand.
TAAAAGCCCGCTATCGAGACTTAGCAGCCAAAATTAAAAACCTAAAAATACCTTTGAATTCTTAATAGCAGACATTTTCATATTCAGGGAAATTGTCTCAGTTCGACCCAAGGCCACCGTTCAGAGAAGCCCAAACAAAGAATAAGTAACAGAGTTGGCTTGCCGCAGGCTGAGAAACCCCAGTCTTTCTGCTACTCTGGAAACAGATATTTCTTCCAGGACGGTTAATAACGTTGTTAACGATTACCGTCGAGATCTAAATAATCAATTCTATTCATATGTTATATGAGAACTTATTAGTTGATTGAGTATGTATACATGAGTTTATATGTGCAGGATATTACTCGTCAGAATAAGGTTGATAACAATTGAAGCAACCACTTGACCATTCTGGATTGACCTAAAGTATAGGCCTGTCGTGTTATATTTGTGTTCCCTGTCTCTGGAGAATTGCAAGTGCGAAATCCACCACTCCATTCAAGAAATCCTGTTAACCAATATACAAGGTGAAACCCCATGATTATGAAAACTCGAAAATCCATCAAGAATCCGGCGCGAATGATGGTCGCGATTGGCCTGACTCCCCTTCTTATCCTGGGATCATCGATTGCAGGCGCTGATGAGGCTGATGCGAAACGTCTGCTCAAAGCAATGTCCGATTACGTTGCAGCACAAAAGACTATCTCATTTGATTATGACTCTACCCTGGATGTAATAACCCCTGAAAACCAGGTGATCGGACTGGCGAGTTCAGGTGCTGTGACATTAAATCGCCCAGACAAGATACACGTCTCACGCTCCGGCGGGTTCGCTGACATTGAGATGAACTTTAATGGAGATACGCTGACGATACTCGGCAAGAATCTCAATGCATATA
>JASJFV010000165.1:0-3245 GCA_033791885.1 Gammaproteobacteria bacterium
CCTAATCCAAACATGATAACCACTGCCATATCTAAAAAGAATACATCGCTTAATAATGGCGCCATACCGAGGATGGTAGTGCTAGCTGCCATCATAACCGGGCGCAACCTGGAAACAGCAGAATCAAGAATAGCGTTATAAGATTCTTTTCCGGCGGCTATGTTCATATCGATCTCTTCGATCAATACGATAGCATTTTTAATCAACAGACCGACAAGACTGAGAGCGCCCAGTAGTCCCATAAAACCAAAAGCAACATTCATGCTTAACAGGCCGGCGGTTATACCGATGATAGCCAGCGGTACGGTTAGCCAGATAATCAGAGGCTGACGGATTTTTCCGAACAGTAAGATAACGATAATTATCATGGTCAGGAAACCGGCGGGCAATGATGAATTAATGGCGTTATTCGCGTCCTTAGAGTCTTCATACTCACCGCCCCACTCAAGAAAATAACCCGGTGGTAACTGCATTGTGTCAATTTTTGGTTTTATACGATCGAGCAAAACAGTAGCAAGTCCCTGTGCAGGGTCACATGAAGGTATTATGGTGAAGATGCGGTTACGTTTCCGGATTTTTGAATCCGCCCACTCGGTTTTGAAATCAGACACTACCTGGCCAACAGGAACCCGGTCCTGAATGATGGGGCTATATACCGGTATGTCGCGGATTGAGCCGACGTCCTGGCGTTCGGCAAAAGGAGGTATCATGACGATTGGCAATAAGCGGATACCATCCTTGAACAGACCAACCTGCTGGCCATCAAACGCCGTTAACATGGCATTACTGACATTTTCACGGGTTATGCCTAGCTGTCGTGCTGCTTTCTCATTATAGATAGGACGTATTACTTTGACAGGCTGTCGCCAGTCATCGCGGATATTGATAGCGCCCCCGTCTTCTGCCATGATCTGTTGAACCTGCTGAGAGAGTTCTCTGAGCACCACAGGGTTAGGCCCGCTAATACGGGCTTCAATTTTAGCGTCACGTCCCGGTCCTATGCGCAGCGCTTTTGTTTTAGGCTCAGAATTTGGGAAATTTATCGCCGTGTAATCCAGTAATAGCTTTTCGATACGCGGGATATCTTCAAGAGTTTTTGTGGCCACAATTATCTGGCCATACGCACTAGTTGGAGATTCGGGCGTGTATACCAGTGTAAATCTTGTTGCGCCACCACCGACGAAGGCGGTGGTATCAACCACGCCTTCGAGAGAGTGCAGGTACTCATCGATCTTAAGGATGTCATCACGTGTTTTGCGTATGTCTTCACCTTCGACATTCCACATGTCAAAGAAAAACATCGGCGTGTTCGAGTTGGGGAAGAAGCTGTGTTTTACGTAGCCAAAACCGAATAAAGCCGAAGCAAACAAGGCCAGCACGATGGCGATTGTTACCCAGCGAAAACGAATTGCCGTGCTTAAAAAACTGCGGTACTTTTGAAACAGGAAGCCAGCATAAGGATCAGCTATTTGTTCGCCCGGGGCCGCTGGCGGATCGGGTTTTATAAATTGCACACATAACAGTGGCGTCATGGTAACGGCGGTAAACCATGACAGTAATAGCGAGATAAATATTACCCAGAATAATGAATTGGCGAACTCGCCAGTGGCGTCTTCGGAAAGCCCGATCGCGGCAAATGCGACGATGCCAACGATGGTACCGCCAAGTAATGCCCACATCGTGGATCCAACCACTTCTCTCGCCGCTTTGGTGCCGTCTTCTCCGCGTTTAATCCTGATCAGCATGCCTTCGGCGACTACTATAGCGTTATCTACCAACATGCCCAGCGCAATAATCAGTGCACCCAGGGAGATACGCTGCAGGTCGATTGCGTAGAAATTCATGAACCAGAGCGTACCGGAAACCGTGATCAGAAGGATCGCGCCGATAATCAGTCCGGTACGTATGCCCATGAAAAACAGCAGTACCACGATAACAATGACCAGAGCGGCGACGACATTGATGATGAAGCCACCAACCGATTCGTCAACGATGGCTGGCTGGTCGTAGATAGCATCGAGCTGCATGCCGACTGGTGTGACAGATTGCAGCTCTTGTAGCCGAGCGTCGAGACGTTCACCAACAGCCACGACGTTTTTACCGGCAAGCATAGAGATGCCGATGGTCAGCGCTGGCTTGCCATTAAAAAAATTATACTTGGCCGGGACTTCTTCATACGCGCGACGCACCGTAGCGATATCTTTAATGCGGACCAGCGTATCGTTTTTACCTCTGACCAGTAGTTCGCCGATCTCCTGTACCGACATCAGTTGGCCGGTAGGGTTGATACGTATGTATTCATCACCGACGCGTACGTTTCCTGAGTCTGAAACCAGGTTCTGTGATTCTAGTACACGGTGAAATTCCAGGTTGGAAATCCCCAGTTTTGACATATTGGCAAGGGAGATGTCGAGGTAGGCAATTTCTTTCTGGGCGCCATCGATAGTGATCTTTCGCACGCCAGGGACCAGTAATAATTGCTCCTTTAAGATGTCAGCGTAATCTTTCAGTTCACGGTAAGTGTAGTTTTCACCGCTCAGTGCATAAAACAGGCCAAATACATCACCAAAATCATCAAATACGACAGATGTCTGTGCGCCGGGCGGCAACAGGGACTGGGCGTCAGTAACTTTTCGGCGCAGCTCGTCCCAGATATTGGGAAAGTCAGCCTTTTTGTACTTGTCCTTTATCTTGACAGTAACTTCAGAGAAGCCGCTTTGTGAAATAGATTCCACGCGCTTTAGTTGCTGTAACTGTTGTACTGCATCTTCGATATGATAGGTTACTTCACGTTCGACTTCCTGGGGCGTCGCGCCGGGGTATAGTGTATATACCTTGGCTTCTTTGATAGTAAATTCAGGGTCTTCAAGCCGGCTGATGTCCTGTAGTGCTATAGCACCGCCGCCGAGCATTAAAATAATAAAAAGCCATGTGGTGACTTTTTTTGTAACAGAATATTCTGCGATGTTCATTCAGATAATCTCGGTATTGAAGTGCGACTTATTGCGCCTGCTCGCCGGTTTCCAGCAAGGTGACTTTCATATCGTTACGCAGGAAGGGTGCACCTGCCACAACTACGCGGTCTCCGGCGCTTAAGCCATCGACCTGCATGATGTTGCCGATCATCGTCCCAGGTGTCACTTTTTTAGGGCTAACGGTCATCGACTCTTCATTGACTATCCATACAGTTGCCTGTTTCTGACTATCTGAAATTATTGCAGAAACGGGTACAGCGACAGCTGATG
>JASJFV010000166.1:0-14931 GCA_033791885.1 Gammaproteobacteria bacterium
CTCCAGTGCTCGACAACACGAAAGGGGCTATCAGGTAAAACAATCATCAAAACAAAGGTCAAAACCTGTTCGGTGGCGTCTGATACGGTATTACTAACACCCTGACTTTTCTTCCGTCATACCGGCGAATGCCGGTATCCAGAAAGAGTAAAAAGAATGGATTCCGGCTTGAGGCATGCCGGAATGACGATAGTTGATTGATATCTCTTTGGTCCTTAGTCTTTTGTCCTTCGTCTTTGCTCTTGATCTCCAACCTCCCGTTCAGGCTCGCCGAGAAGCACAGGATGGGCCGGGGATTTCGGGATGCGTCTGTCTGAGCGCAGCGAGTTCAGCATCCTGCCGGCCCATTCGAGCATCGCAGGGCACCCGCAGGGCGGGCATGTAGGGTATCCTTTCTTTTGGTGGCTTTTCTTTGGGTAAGCAAAGAAAAGTCACTCGCCCATAAAGGGCGAAATGTGTAAGAAAATACAAGAATTCAGAAAAACTTCGCCCATACGAAAAGAGTGAACCACTCATTAAATATGGCACAAATACATAAAGCAAAATTTAGCTCATGCCAATACAGTGATTCCCTCAATTGATCGCCAGCAGAAAAAGTAAAAAACAAGAATATTCTGACGATATTTCAATCGTGTGAAGGTGTGCATCTGTCTGCTTGCTCGTGTTAGAATCTATGAGTTTGTAAGGGTATTCATACAAGAGTCCAGCAAGGCGTGATGAAGGGCCGTGGGTACCTGATCTTGCCGCATTGTCGGCTAAATAATACGCGGAAACTAAATGGAATCATTCGCCAGGGAAACAATCCCCAGTAACCTCGATCAGGAGATGCGCCAGTCCTATCTGGACTATGCGATGAGTGTCATCGTTGGGCGCGCTTTACCCGACGTGCGAGATGGCTTGAAGCCTGTCCATCGGCGCGTACTCTATGCCATGCATGAGCTGAATAACGACTGGAACAAGCCGTATAAAAAATCAGCACGTGTCGTCGGTGACGTGATCGGTAAATATCACCCACACGGTGACACCGCGGTATACGACACCATCGTTCGAATGGCCCAGCCATTTGCCATGCGTCACATGCTGGTTGATGGGCAGGGTAACTTTGGTTCTGTTGATGGTGATTCACCAGCGGCCATGCGTTATACCGAAATTCGCCTGTCGCGCATCGCCCACGAATTACTCGCTGATCTTGACCGGGAAACAGTCGATTTCGGACCCAACTACGATGAAACCGAAACCCAGCCACTGGTTATGCCTACACGGGTACCCAACCTGCTAGTCAATGGTTCGGCTGGTATTGCAGTTGGCATGGCAACCACTATCCCACCGCATAATCTTCGCGAAGTGGTCAATGCGTGCCTGGCAATGATCGAAAATGAAGACATCGAGCTCGATGAGCTGATGAGTCATATTCATGGCCCGGACTTTCCGACCGGTGGAATTATTAACGGAGCCACTGGCATCCTGCAGGCTTACAGGACAGGTCGCGGTCGCATTCATGTTCGCGCAAAGGTCGAAATCGAGCCGTTGGGCAAGAGCGGTGACCGCAGTGCACTGATAATCAATGAATTACCCTATACAGTTAATAAGGCACGGCTGCTGGAAAAAATGGCAATCCTGGTGCGCGACAAGAAGATTACCAGCATCTCAGATTTGAGAGATGAATCTGATAAAGACGGCATGCGTGCAGTAATAGAACTGAAGCGTGGCGAAGTGCCTGAAGTAGTGCTGAACAACCTCTACCAGATGACCAGTATGCAACTGGTGATCGGTATCAATATGGTGGCCCTGGTGAATAACCAGCCACGGCTGTTTTCTCTGCGCGAAATGATCGAGGAGTTTATCAAGCATCGTCGTGAAGTGGTCACTCGAAGAACCATTTATGACCTGCGCAAGGCAAGAGAGCGCGCCCATCTGCTCGAAGGCCTGGCGATTGCGCTGAATAATATCGATCCGATTATTGCTTTGATCAAAGCGGCACCGAGCCCTGCCGAGGCGAAGACGCAGTTGCAGGCCAAAGACTGGGAAGCCGGTGTGGTATCCGGCATGCTGGAGCGTGCCGGGGCTGAAATGTCTCGTCCTGATGGCCTGTCTGCAGATGTCGGCATGCTAGAGGGTAAATACCGTCTGTCAGAGAAGCAGGCCCAGGCAATTCTGGATTTACGTCTGCACCGCCTGACCGGGCTGGAACAGGAAAAAATCATTTCCGAATACGAGACGGTTCTGGACCGTATTGCAGAGTTGTTGGATATTCTCAACAATTTTCCACGGTTGATGGAAGTCATTACTGAAGAGCTGATTGAAATCCGTGACAAATATGGTGATGACCGCCGCACCGAGATTGTTCAGAGCTACGAAGACCTCACCGACGAGGACCTGATAGCCGAAGAGGACATGGTGGTAACAATATCCCACAGTGGTTATGCCAAGGCGCAGCCACTGGAGGACTATAGTGCTCAGCGTCGTGGTGGTCGTGGCAAGAGCGCAACAAAAGTGAAAGAAGAAGACTTTGTTGAGACTATGTTTGTTGCCAATACGCACGACACGATTTTATGTTTTTCAACACAGGGCAAGGTTTACTGGAAGAAAGTCTTTATGTTGCCGCAGGCAGGCCGAATGGCCCGCGGGCGGCCATTGAACAATCTTCTTCCTCTGGACGAAGATGAGCAGATCACAGCAGTATTGCCAATCCGCGAATACGAAGAAGACAAGTTTGTCTTCATGGCGATGGAAGATGGACTGGTTAAGAAGACACCACTGGTCGATTTCTCAAGGCCGCGTAACAGCGGTATTCGCGCTGTCGACCTGGATGGCGACAGGCGCCTGATTGGCGTGGCGATAACTGACGGCAGCAAGGACATCCTGCTGTTTTCAAATTCTGGTAAGGCGGTAAGATTTGATGAAACCGCTGTGCGTGCCATGGGCAGGACTGCACGAGGTGTGCGTGGAATCAAGATGGCAGAAGGTGATTCTGTTATATCTCTGCTTGTCGTTGATCCTGAAAATGATGCAGCGAAGTCTGTTCTGACTTCGACAATCCGTGGTTATGGCAAACGGACGTTACTGGAGAATTATCCAAGAAAGGGACGAGCTACCAAAGGGGTTATTTCCATCCAGACCTCGGACAGAAACGGGGAAGTAGTTGCAGCCGAATTGGTAGAAGATAATGATGAAGCTATGCTGATTACCAGTGGCGGAACATTAATTCGTACCCGTATTGGAGAGATATCAGTCATGAGTCGGAACACTCAGGGAGTCAGACTGATAGGACTTGGCAAGAGCGAAGACCTCGTCAGCCTGGCCAGAGTATGTGAATCAGAAGATGAAGATACTGAAGATGGTGAGAATGCAGAAGAAAATTCATCCGATACCCAATCAGATTAATTCAAATACGATTACCTGAACTGACACTTAAGAGAACCACGACTATGAGCAGAATCTATAATTTTAGTGCCGGCCCGGCAACCTTACCGCTACCCGTACTTGAACAGGCGCAAGAGGAACTGACTGACTGGCACGGTTCAGGAATGTCGGTGATGGAAATGAGCCATCGTGGCAAGGAATTCATATCCATTGCGGAGAAAGCAGAAGCTGATCTACGTGAAGTAATGGAAATTCCTGAGCACTACAAGGTGCTGTTCCTGCAAGGCGGTGCTTCGAGCCAGTTTGCTATGGTGCCGCTTAACCTGAACCTGATGGGTAATGTACGTAAGGCAGATTATTTCGATACCGGTGCCTGGTCTGCCAAGGCCATTAAAGAAGCGGCCAGGTATGGTGCAGTGAATATTGTGGCCAGCAGTAAGGACCAGTCCTATACCACCATTCCAGAGCAATCCCAGTGGGAACTGAACGAAAATGCTGCGTATGTACACTACACACCGAATGAAACAATCGGTGGGCTGGAGTTTGATGAAATACCTGACACAGGTGATGTACCCCTGGTGGCAGACATGTCATCAACCATTCTTTCTCGTCCGATTGATGTCAGCCGCTATGGCATTATCTATGCCGGTGCGCAGAAGAATATTGGGCCAGCCGGTCTGACGATTGCTATTGTTCGTGAAGATCTGGTTGGTAACGCAAGCAGCCATACACCTGCAATGATGGACTATGCTGTGCACACAAAGGCTGAATCTATGTATAACACGCCGCCAACCTATGCATGGTATGTCGCTGGCCTGGTTTTCGAATGGTTGTTAAAAAATGGTGGTCTTACAGCAATGGCTGAGGTCAACGAACGCAAAGCGGGTGCCCTGTATGGTTGCATCGACAATTCTGGTGGTTTTTATAGCAACCCGATCGACAGGCCTTATCGCTCATGGATGAATGTTCCATTTATCATGGCGGACAGTAGCCTGGATGCAAAGTTTCTTGAGGGAGCCGCTGACGCAGGTTTGATTCAGTTAAAAGGACACCGTTCTGTTGGTGGTATGCGTGCCAGTATTTATAATGCAATGCCGGAAGAAGGGGTGAATGCCCTGATCAGTTATATGCAGGACTTCCAGCAAAAAAACGGTTGAAGAAGATTTTACGTTTTACGTTCTACGTATTACGGTAAAACAGGAACCTTAAAACATAAATCTTAATAGGTAATTCATAAGGTCTAATATGCACAAGATACTGACACTAAATAACATCTCTCCTGTTGGCCTGGAAAAACTGCCAAAGACGCTTTATAACTTTGGTCCGGATATTGAGAATCCGGAAGCAATAATCCTGCGTTCATACAAAATGCACGACATGGAAATCCCTGATTCTTTGATGGCTGTTGGCCGTGCCGGTGCCGGCGTTAACAATATTCCTGTCGATAAACTGACGGAGATGGGTATTCCTGTCTTTAATGCGCCAGGTGCCAATGCCAATGCAGTTAAGGAACTGGTAGTCGCCGGTTTGCTGCTGGCATTTCGCAATATATGTGAGGCCTGGGATTATGTGCGAAATCTAGATAGCAGCGATGCGGCAGCGATGTCGAAAGCGGTAGAAGAGGGCAAGAAACGATATGCCGGCTACGAGTTGCCTGAAAGGACAATTGGGGTGGTTGGCCTCGGTGCAATTGGGCGGTCTGTGGCAAATGTCTGCCTCAGTCTTGGCATGAAAGTTGTCGGCTATGATCCGAGTCTAACCGTCGAAGGCGCCTGGAAGTTGTCTTCAGAAATAGAACGTGCCAATAGTCTCGAAGTATTGCTTAATAAAGTTGATGTGGTGACATTTCATGTACCGCTGATTGAAGTTACACGAAACATGATCAATGAAGAGCGCGTGGCCTTAATGAAGCCAGGTGCGGTAATCCTCAATTTTGCCAGAGACGGTATTGTCGATGATGTTGCTGTTGTTCGTGCGCTGAATGCGGGCCGTATTCAGGCATATGTCTGTGATTTCCCCAGTCCAGAACTGGCAGGTTGTGAAAAAGTCATCGCATTGCCACACCTGGGTGCATCAACGGCTGAAGCAGAAGACAATTGTGCCATTATGGTGGCAAATCAGCTTAGAGACTTTATTGAGAATGGTAATATCACCAATTCCGTCAATTTCCCTGATGTGAAGATGGCTAAAGAAGCTGTTAACCGCCTCGTTGTTACTCATGCAAACATCCCCAACATGCTGGGTCAGATTTCAACGGCTATGGCAGAAAATGATATCAATATTCGTGACATGATTAATCAGAGTCATGATGAAATTGCCTACACCCTCGTCGACACTGACAGCGTTATTCCCGATGAAGCGAAAAAAGCTGTTTGTGCAATTGACGGGGTTAAAAAGGTAAGAGTTGTCTGAGTAAGGTATCCTCTTAGTTATGACGTCATCGGCTAAAGATTTGAAGCAGCTGCGCGATCGTATCGATGCGCTGGATGAGAAAATCCTCAGCCTGTTCAGTAAACGGGCTGCTATTGCCATTGACGTGGCTGAAGCCAAACGGGCACAGGGTGAGACAGGGAGTTTTTACCGTCCGGAGCGTGAGGCTGATGTACTGCGCCATGTTGTTGATCAAAATAAAGGGCCGCTAAAAGACACGGATGTGGCTCACCTGTTCCGTGCACTGATGTCCGCCTGTCTTTCCGCCGAGGCTCCGTTGACTGTCGCTTTTCTCGGCCCTGAGGGAACTTACTCACATGCTGCTGCACTCAAGCATTTTGGATATGCTATAAAAATCAATCCATTATCATCTATTGATGATGTGTTTCGTGAAGTTGAGGCAGGTGCTGCAAACTTTGGTGTAGTGCCGATTGAGAACTCCACGGAAGGAGTTATCAGCAATACGCTGGATAATTTCGTCGATTCACCACTTAAAGTCTGTGGTGAGGTTTCATTGCGGATACATCATCATTTGCTGACAAAATCGGATTCATTACAGGCGATAACACGGGTCTATTCACACCAGCAGTCACTGGCACAATGCCGCAGGTGGTTAGCCGTTAACCTTCCGCAGGTTGAACAGGTGAATGTTAGCAGCAATGCTGAGGCAGCCAGGCGTGCCGCTGAAGATGCATCTACTGCAGCAATCGCAGGTGAGCAGGCAGGTGAGCTGTATAAACTGACATCGCTGGTCTCAAACATTGAAGATGACCCAAACAATACCACGCGATTTCTGGTCATAGGCGATATAGAAACTCATGCCACCGGTGAAGACAAGACCAGTATTATGGTTTCAAGCCGAAATGAAGCCGGGGCCTTATATGAATTACTTGCACCTCTGGCGCGTCACAAAGTCAGCATGAGCAAAATTGAGTCCCGCCCCTCACATCGTGGTATGTGGGAATATGTCTTTTTTCTCGATCTTGATGGCCATGTATCTGAGTCCGCCATATCAGCGGTGCTGGGAGAAATCAGCCAGCAGGCAGTAATGCTAAAACTGCTTGGATCCTATCCCAGGTCCGTACTGGATTTTTAAGGGGTCCAGCGAAGATATGACAGTTAAGCTTTGCGATCTGGCTACACCGGGTGTGCAAAAGATAAGCCCCTATCAGCCCGGTAGACCAGCAGAAGAAGTGGCGGCTGAGTTTGGTATTACACAACCGGTAAAGCTGGCATCGAACGAGAACCCACTGGGTCCGTCCCCGCTGGCAGTCAAGGCTATGCAGCATGTGCATAATCTCGCTCGTTACCCTGATGGCAGTGGAGCAGCGTTAAAGAAAAAGATAGCGGAGCTTCACCAGCTTACTGACGATTGCATCACGCTTGGTAACGGCTCAAACGACATACTGGAATTTGTTACCCGCGCTTTCGTGAACCCAGGCGACGAGGTGATTTTTAGTCGCCATGCCTTCGCTGTTTATCCGCTTGCAACACTCGCGGTGAGTGGCAAGCCAGTAGAAACACCCGCGCTGAACTGGGGCAACGACCTTAGTGCAATGCTTGAGGCTATAACAGATCGCAGCAAAGTCATTTTTATCGCCAATCCCAATAACCCTACGGGAACCTGGCTGACCGGGGTGGAGTTAAAGTCATTTCTAGCACAAGTGCCTGAGCACGTGGTTGTTGTGATTGACGAAGCCTATGCAGAATATGTCACCGAGGATGCGTATCCAGGTTATCCGGACTGTACACAGTGGTTAACTGATTACCCCAACCTGCTGGTGACGCGAACTTTTTCAAAGATATACGGCCTGGCAGGACTTCGTGTTGGTTATGGCGTCTCCTCACCTGAACTAGCTAATTATCTTAATCGTGTACGACAGCCTTTTAATGTGAATTCTCTGGCGCTGTGCGCTGCTGAAGCCGCTCTTGATGATGTTCAGCACGTATCTCAGAGCAGGCAGATGAACCAGGCCGGGATGACCTATTTGATCGAACAATGCACTAGTAGGGGGCTCGCCTTTATTCCCTCTGCAGGGAATTTCCTTGCCATCGATTTTTCACGGCCAGCAGAGGAGCTCTTTCAGTCGATGATGCAACAGGGCGTGATTGTCAGACCCGTTAGTAATTATGGCATGCCGAATTTCCTCCGTGTGACTATTGGCAGTATTGAAGAAAACAGGCGGTTTATAGAAGTGCTCGATCGAGTCCTGCAAGACTATGTCTGAATGCAGTTTTGGACATGTCGTTATTATTGGCATCGGCCTGATTGGTGGATCACTGGCCCGTTCACTCAGAAAGCATGATGCAGTCAGTCAGATAACAGGTGTGGCTCGTAGCCGCGAAACGCTTGACCTGGCCTTGCAACTGGGTGTGATCGATCATGCAGAAACCGATCCTGTACAGGCCATGAGAGATGCGGACCTGGTAATACTGGCCACCCCCGTTTCCTCAATAGGAACGCTGCTGGAGTTGATTGCAGACCATATTCCGTCACATTGTGTAGTCACCGATGCCGGCAGCGTCAAGGGTAGTGTGGCAAATGCTGCGCGCCAGGCTCTGGGCGAGAAGATTGACTGTTTCGTGCCCGGGCACCCTATTGCCGGTACTGAGAATTCAGGTGTCGCCGCTTCATTTGCAGAATTGTTCATTGACCACCGGGTGATTCTCACCCCTCTGCCTGAAAATACAGAAAGTGATATACGCCTGGTGCAGGCGATGTGGGAAGTGTGTGGCGCCAGGGTGGTCAGGATGTCAATCGAAGATCATGATGCAATGCTGGCAGCAACCAGCCATTTACCACATCTGCTGGCTTTTTCTCTGGTAGATTTCCTCTCCCAGCAGGGACGTCATGAAGAAATATTTGCCAACACTGCAGGAGGTTTTCGCGATTTCACCCGCATAGCCGGCAGTAGCCCTGTTATGTGGCGCGATATCTGTATGGCAAACAGAGACGAACTGATTCCATTACTTGATTCGATGGAACGGCAGTTAGCCAGCTATAGAGACATGTTGCAGAATTCTGATGGAGACCGCTTGGAGCAGGCCTTCCATCGTGCCAAGGCGGCACGAGATAAGCTGCCATAATTTACTAAGTCGGCTGGTTAATATATTTAAGAGTGAACTGGAGTAATTTGTGAGTAAGCGTTTCAACATTAGACCCGGCGGTAAGTTATCTGGCGTTATCCAGGTGCCGGGTGATAAATCCATGTCACATCGCTCAGTTATTTTTGGCGCACTGGCAGAAGGAACTACACACGTCAGTGGTCTGCTTGAAGGTGAAGACGTGTTGGCAACTATTGCAGCCTTTCGTGCTATGGGCGTTAATATTTCTGGACCGGATGATGGTCGCCTGGTGATTCATGGAGTAGGTCTGCATGGGCTGCAGGAACCGCAACATGATCTTGATATGGGCAACTCCGGTACTGCTATGCGCCTGCTGTCAGGTTTGCTGTGCGGACAGACTTTTTCAACTCGCCTGGTCGGTGACAGGTCTCTGTCAACAAGGCCTATGCGGCGGGTCGTCGATCCGCTTAGCGAGATGGGGGCATCTATCACTACAGCTGAAGGTGGCACGCCACCCATGAGCATTGAGCCCGCAACAAGCTTACACGCCATTAACTATCAGATGCCCATGGCCAGTGCGCAGGTGAAATCCTGCCTGCTATTAGCCGGTCTCTATGCGGAAGGCAAAACCTGTGTGACCGAACCAGCGCCAACCAGAGATCACACCGAACGAATGCTGCGGGGATTCGGATATCCGGTCTCAAGTGATGGGCCTCGTGTCTGCCTGGAACCGGGTTTCAGGCTTGCAGCAACCGATATGATGGTGCCGGGAGATATTTCTTCCGCGGCATTTTTTATTGTTGGAGCAACTATTGCAGCGACTTCGCGTATTGAGATAAAGAATGTAGGTATCAACCCGACAAGAACAGGAATTCTCTTTATTCTCAATCAGATGGGTGCGGATATTAAACTAAAAAATGAACGCGTAATAGGGGGTGAACCGGTGGCAGACCTGGTAGTTCAGTCAGCCCCATTGCACGGTATTCATATTGATGAAGAACATGTTCCGTTGGCGATCGATGAGTTCCCGGCAATTCTTGTGGCGGCGGCCTGCGCCAGCGGTGAGACAATCCTCAGCGGAGCAGAGGAGCTTCGGGTAAAAGAGTCCGACCGTATTGCTGCGATGGCAAAAGGCCTGACAGATATCGGGATTGATGTTACTGAAACGCCTGACGGTATGCGTATTCAGGGTGGAAAGATCAAGGGTGGTATAGTCGATAGCCACGGTGATCATCGGATAGCCATGGCGTTTGCCATCGCTGCCTTGCAGAGCGACTCGGAAATCCACGTAGATGACTGCGATAACGTTGCTACCTCTTTTCCAGACTTTCAGCCACTGGCTGATAGCTGCGGGCTGGGTATCTCGGTAGAAAATACATGACTGACATCCCTGTTATCACCATAGATGGGCCCAGTGGTTCAGGCAAGGGTACTGTCAGCCAGCAGCTGGCATCGAGTCTTGGCTGGCATTACCTGGATTCAGGCGCTATCTATCGTGCCCTCGCCTATGCCGTAGATCAGTTGAGCTTAAATGTTGACGACAACAAACAGCGGATTGTAGATCTGGCGCGAGAACTGAAGCTGTGTTTCCGGCCCTCGAAAGATGGTGGAGCAGAAGTATTACTGGACAACATCAATATTTCAGCATTTATCCGTACCGAGGAGTGTGGCGCTGTGGCTTCGACACTCGCCGCAGAAGCAGGTATCCGCGCCGCATTACTGCAACGGCAGCGGGACTTTCGCCAGCTGCCGGGGCTGGTAGCGGATGGTCGTGATATGGGGACAGTGGTTTTTCCAGATGCAACTCACAAGATTTTTCTCACGGCTTCTGCACAGGTGAGGGCAGAGCGACGATATCAACAGTTGAAGGAAAACGGGATTAATGATAGCATCCCGCGTCTTTTTACGGTGATTTCTGAGCGCGATGCACGTGATGCAGGTCGTTCGAATTCTCCTTTAACTCCCGCGACAGACGCGATTGTGCTGGATACGTCCAATATGAACCTCGAACAGGTGATGGGGCAAATCAGGCAACAAGTCGGGTACCAGGGTCTGTAATCGACGGCTATGCCTGCCAGCAGTGCAGATACGCCTTCAGCGGATAAATTCACCAATGCCCACCCTTCACACGGGGGCCGTACCCGACATAACCAAACCGAGTAATATTTAAATACCATGAGTGAAACATTTGCTGAATTACTGGAACAGAGCCTTTCCAAGGCCGAGATGCGTTCTGGAGAAGTTACGATCGGACAGGTCGTTGATGTCAATGATGACTTTGTAATCGTTAATGCCGGCCTGAAAACCGAAGGCGAAATCCCTGCGCTAGAGTTCAAAGATGCTGATGGCGTTCTGACAGTAAAAATAGGCGATAATGTAGAAGTTGCAATCGAATCAATAGAAGACGGTACCGGCGCAACACGCCTGTCCCGTGAAAAAGCCATCCGTGCCCGTGCCTGGGAAGATCTTGAAAAAGACCATGAAGAGAATGCAATTGTTATTGGTCGTATTACAGGCAAAGTTAAAGGCGGCTTTACCGTTGGCCTCGGATCTATCCGCGCATTCCTGCCAGGTTCTCTGGTTGATGTTCGTCCTGTTAAGGATGCTACATACCTTGAAGGGAAAGACCTGGAATTCAAGATCATCAAAATCGATCGTCCTCGCAACAACGTTGTTGTTTCCCGCAGAGCAGTGGTAGAGAAAGAACTGACTGCCGAACGCGATGCACTGCTTGAGAATATGGAAGAAGGTCAGATCGTCAAGGGTATCATCAAAAACCTGACCGATTATGGTGCGTTCGTTAATCTTGGCGGAATTGATGGTCTGCTGCATATCACCGATATCTCCTGGAAGCGCGTGAAACATCCTTCAGAAGTATTGACTGTTGGCGATGAAATCGAAGCTCGCGTATTGAAATTTGATAAGGAACGCAACCGCGTATCCCTTGGTCTGAAGCAGACTGAAGAGGATCCATGGGGCGATCTGCCACGTCGCTATCCACGTGACACACGTATAATCGGCAAGGTCACGAACGTTACGGATTATGGTTCATTTGTCGAAATAGAAGACGGCGTTGAAGGCCTTGTACATGTATCTGAAATGGACTGGACCAATAAAAATATCCATCCTTCCAAGGTCGTACAGGTAGGCGATGAAGTAGAAGTCATGGTGCTGGATATAGATGCAGAGCGTCGCCGCATTTCACTTGGTATGAAACAATGCTCTACCAACCCATGGGAAGCATTTGCTGCAACCCATAACAAGAATGACAAAGTCTCAGGTAAGATTAAATCCATTACCGATTTCGGTATCTTTGTCGGTCTCGACGGTTATATAGATGGCTTAATTCATCTTAGTGATCTGTCATGGGATCGTCCTGGCGAAGAAGTAGTGATGGACTTCAAGAAAGGTGATGAGGTTGAAACTGTTATTCTTGCTATTGATGCGGAACGTGAGCGTATTTCACTTGGCCTGAAACAGGTCCATGGTGATCCATTCTCAGACTATATTGCTGAGCACGGTAAGGGTGCGAGTGTTTCTGGCACTATCGAAAGCGTTGATGCTAAAGGGGCAGTAGTCAAGCTTGGAGATATGGTTACTGGCTACTTACGTGTTTCTGAGATTTCTCAGGATCGTGTAGAAGATGCACGTAGCGTGCTCAATGAAGGTGATGTTATCGAATCAAAAGTAACCAGCATTGATCGTAAATCTCATAGAATATCTCTTTCTATAAAGGCACTTGAAGCAGAAGTAGAAAGTGAGGCTGTACGTGAATATTCAGCCAAAGCAACTGGCGGAATGACATCACTTGGTGATAAGCTGAAAGAACAGTTATCAAAAAAATAACATAGTTATCAGTTACTAACACCGTGTAACCGCAGGGGATCGAAAAGACGATGACAAAATCTGAACTAATTGATTTGCTCTCGGCTGAACAAAACCAGCTTGGATATCGTGATGTTGAATTGGCTGTCAAGGTAATACTTGAGAGCCTGACCAATGCTTTATCTACCGGCGAACGAATTGAGGTTCGAGGTTTTGGCAGTTTTACCCTGCATCATCGCCAGGCTCGAGTTGGACGCAATCCCAAGACCGGTAATTCAGTAACCGTTCCGGACAAACACGTGCCGCATTTCAAACCAGGCAAGGAATTACGTCAGCGTGTTGATTTACCTTGATGTCTGCTGACTAATACTTAATCCTGAAAAACGAACCCGCTATTTCAATATGGCGGGTTTTTTTATGCCTGTGAAGGCTGCCATTTTTTTAATGTAAAGGTAGAATGGTTGCAAACTATTCTAGAATGGAGGGAGGTATGAAGCTTTTTTTCTTTTTACTGCTATTTGTAGCGGTTGTGGCCTTTGGCCTGACATTTTCCCTCAAAAACCCACAACTGGTTGAAATCAACTACTATCCTGATGTCGTCATTTCAACGCCGTTGGTTGTGGTCTTGCTGGTGACCCTGTTGCTGGGGGTTTTGATCGGGCTACTGGCAATGTCATTATCACAATTACGTCGACGTCGTGAACTGTCGCGTGCAAGAAAAGAGGTGCTCAAGCTGACTGAAGAGGTGCAAAACCTCCGCGCGTTGCCGATCAAGGATTCTGTCTGAAGTGTTAGATTCAATCTGGTTGTTATTATTGCTGCCACTTGCAGCTGTATCCGGCTGGTTTGCTGCGCGTCAGGATCAGCGATACAAATCGCGAAAATGTGGCGCTGATATCCCCTCTGATTATTTTAAGGGCCTTAATCTCCTGCTAAATGAGCAGCCTGACAAGGCGATCGAAGTTTTTATCAAGGTGCTGGAGGTGGATACAGAAACAGTAGAAACGCACCTGATGCTCGGTAATTTGTTTCGCCGTAGAGGCGAAATTGAGCGTGCAACTCGAATTCACCAGAACCTGATCGCCAGACCTAAACTGGATCGATACCAACGTAGCCAGGCTTTATTTGAACTGGCGCAGGACTACCTGAAAGCTGGCCTGCTGGATAGAGCAGAGAACTTGCTGCTTGAATATGCTGAAGTTGAAAAAGATGCTGAACCTGCATTGCGTCAGCTGCTCTATGTCTATCAGCAGGAAAAAGAATGGAACCAGGCAATTGCTACGGCGAAACGACTTGCAAAAGCCAGTGGAGAAAGTACAGATGAAATGATCGCACACTTCCTCTGTGAGCAGGCAGAAGAAGAAATAGATCAAGGAAATAACGAGCAGGCGTCAGTCTTGCTGAAAAAGGCCCTGGTCAAAGATCCATTGTCGGTGCGTACAAACATCCTGCGCGGCCAGATTGCCCGTGAGGCTGGAGATTGTCATAAAGCGATAACTTACTGGAAAAAAATTGAATTCCAGGATAGACGCTACCTGCCCGAAGTACTGAATCAACTTTCTGAATGTTTTAAAGAGACAGATAATCAGGCTGGCTGGCTGGCGTTGTTAAATGCTGCCCTGGAAAAAGACCATGCTATACCGGTCATGCTGAAACTTGCAGAAGAGATTGAGTCACAAAAAGGAACAGCTGCAGCACGTGATTTCGTCATTGAAGAGTTGCGGCAGCAGCCTTCATTGCACGGCCTTTCTCGAATGATTTATTTATCAGCAATGCAGGCGAGTGGACAGGCAAAATCGGATCTTGAAACCCTGCAGGCAATGATAGAGCGCGTTTTAATATCGAGAAGGAGCTATCTATGTGAGCGTTGCGGTTTTCGTGGTACTGCTATGCACTGGCAATGCCCGGGCTGTAAGCACTGGAATACTGTCATGCCTGTGTGGGAGGGAAGTGATAAATAGTGTTTTGATTTTTTTTTGTGTTGGCGCACGGCAGATTAGTTTTCTTTTTCTTTTTCTTTTTTGTACTGGTCCCCAGTTTTGTATTTCGCCCTTTATGGGCGAGTGACTTTTCTTTGCTTGTCTAAAGAAACACACCAAAAGAATATCTAAGACACCTTGCCGTGTTGGCCTACGGCTTCTCTGTGCGCTTCAGCTTATAGCTGGCGCTGTGGAACGCGCTGGGCTCAGACAGTCCTCGCGCTGATCCGCTCTAAGCCTCCAGTGCTCGACAGCACAAAAGAGGCTA
>JASJFV010000167.1:0-4084 GCA_033791885.1 Gammaproteobacteria bacterium
ATCTGAAGCGTGATCAAAATCACGTGTGCCAAAACCAATACGTAATCGGTTTTTTAGAACACTGACATGTATATCACCACCAATGGTATCTCTATCGAGATTTTCTGGTTGACTATAGGAGTGAAACCAGGTCGGTGTAAAACCGAAACTTGAGGCATATGGAGAGGAGGATTGCCGGGTATAGTCTATTCCTACCGCCAGGAAGTTCGAACGGGTGACGTCTGCACTCGATTGAAATAAACCGCCGGTGAAGCCGAGGCTTAAGCGTGCGCCCAGCAGGTCCTTTTGCGAGAGCGCCATGGTGGGTTGCCAGGTCAGTAACAGGTCACCTTCTGCAAAATCGAAACCAACTTCGTAGGGTATAACATTTCGCCAGAACCAGTTACCAGGCGCGGTCGATGGTGCAAAACTATAATCAGGATAGCGGTAAGTGCTGCTTTGCAGGACAAAGGCGGCAGCTCCCATGGTGGCCACGTTCGCACTTTCACGTTTGTTTATATCAGGCTCGCGAGCTGCGTAGATATCATCCGCCTGTGTTTCAAGATAAACCAGTCGATTTGTTAAGCGACGCGTCAGTTCAGTGGCCCAGCTGTCTGGGTCATCAATTATCTGTTCCATCAAGGGTTTTTTATCAGATTTAACAAGTTGTGCCAGTCGTGACCTGTCCTGTTTCTCCGCTGGTGTCGGTACGAATCCTTCTGCCTTGAGATACTTAAAGAATGCTGTCTCACTTTCGCCGACAGCCAGTGCTTGCTCCAGTCCATCATGAATAATGCGCATATCGCTGTCTGCGGGTGGCATCGGCTGATAGGCAAACTGGAGTAGTTTTTCTTTGCCGTATTGACGCATGGCTAGCCTTGCGAATACATATCGTCCGCGGGGATCAGAATCCAGGCCTAGAATAGTAAGTATCTGTTTGGCGGTCGAATCAAAACATCGCTTATAGGCATTTGATTGATAACGTGAATAGTATTGCAGGCTGCAGAGGTTGTTAGCAACCATGATCAGGCCATCATACACCCCGACGTAGTAGTCATATTCTCGAAATTTGTAATCGAGAAACGAACCGAAATCTTCCAGTAGTGTTCCGGTTATGGGTGCGCTTCGACCTGATACGCGGAAGGTCCTGTCATTCTGCACGGAAAGCTGTGATTTGCGTATAGAGCTGTAAATTTTTTCCTGTGTCAGATTCTCCTGTTCCAGTAAAGCCAGCATGGCGTCAGACAGCTGCTTGCGATAACGGGGGGTATTGAAAGTACATGCGGTTTTAGAATCTGTTTTTACGCCCAGATTTTTACAATCTTTGATTACGCCTGCCTTGCGTAAGCGCTTAACGGAATAGGGTTTATCGATAACTGGGTTGATACGGTCGTATGCGATTTCTAGCAGCTGGCCGGCGCGTAATAATGCTTCAGTACAATCGAGGCTGAGTTCGAAATACGGTAGCTGCTTCTGGCAGTCTAGAGTAATCTCTCTCTGTTTCAATATCTTGCCAAGCTTGTAGCTGATTTTAGACAGGTTAAGCTGCCAGGCGTCACTGGTCAGTTCTCGATACAGTTCATATCGACGCGCAGTGCCAAGAAAGCCAACGAGCAACTCGCTTTCTGAAGCAGCACTGAACTCCATCTGTCGGCATGCTTTGGAAGGATTGGCGCTTTCACATGCCAGGTCTGTCTTGTGTTCAGGGACTTCGTAGATAGTACGGTTTGGATCGATATAAAAATATGTTACCGGGTAGGGGGCGTTATCACTGCGTTTGTTGCTTTCTGCAAGAGTACGCGCTACACCAATGGGCAGGTTATCGAACAGTCCGCCATCGGCGAATTCTGCTTCAGCCAGTTCGTAGCCATCGGGGCATAGTAGACTGGTATCTGCCATAGTCTGTGCTAGATTCTGCGTAGAATCTTCTTGTATAAGGCGGCAATACTGTAGGCGTTTGCGTCCAAAAGCCATAGGAAAAGCACTGGTGGTAAAGGCGGAATCTATAATCTGCTGATTATCTATGGAGAAGGGCAATGTATCGTGAGCTCTTGGCATCAGTATCATCGAGGGGTCTGCCACTTTAGGGTAGTCAGCAGGTTCGAAGAAGAACTTGATGCTGCTGTCATCTATTACCCGCAGTTCAAATGGTATATAAAAGCGCTGATTCTGTACATCCACTTTGCCAACGCTTAGTACTTCGGGTTCAATTTTGGTTACGGTCACGCCAAGAGGAACACGGCAGTCTTTTCTAAATAAAGGCTTGCTCCACTTATTGCGCAATTCTGTTGCGGCTTCCAGGAAGTCCTTGCGCGAAAGCACTGCATCATCAGGCAAATAGGTGGGTGAATCAGCATCTCGAGGAAGCAGTGTGTTGATATCGACTCTCAGCCAGATATCACGGAACAGGTTGTCATCAATACGGTTGTTGAGACCGCCATCTTTTTCGTCACGGCTGCACCAGGACAAGCCGGAAAGCAGTGTGTTGATGCCGCCTGCAGAGGCACCCGTGATGCTGACCATCTCAATAGGGAAAAACTGACCACCCGTCAGGTTCACAAGGTCCGGAGCCTCACGCACAATTTTGATTGCGCTCCAGTTTAATCCAGCTTCATACGCACCTTTGCTGGCACCACCACTGATAGCGATTGAAGCGCGTGCATGTCCTGTTTCTGAGCCGGCTTCAATATTACCTGTTAGTAGACCAGGGCCCAGAGTAAGGCTCAGGGTTATGGCTGGCAAAAAAGATAGATTATGAAGAAAACGTAGCTCAGCGATTGAAATCTATCGAGTCGCATGGTACAAACTAATGGCTACTGGATTAAGATAACTTGCTGAAAAACCCATGAGATTAAACTCTCATACATGATTAATCACTTGTAACTTTGATGAGTAACAAATGGAGAGCAACCTATGAGACGCTATTTTTCGAATACAAGACTACCCCGCCGTTTTTTACTATTCATCATTTTCATCCTGCTCCCATTACAAATTAATGCTGATACCGTGTTGCAAAGTTTTAAAGGCAGCACGGAAAAAGGCATATACAAAACAGAATTTATTGAATTCGACTATGCAAAATCAGGTGATAAAAAGCCTGAGCTAAATACAGTTGAAGGAAGCCTGCATAGCCGGGTATTACTCAAACCGAAGAGCAAAAGTAACCTGGAAGTGTTCCGTAGTTATCAGCAGACGTTCAAAAAAGCCGGATTTAATATTTTACATGCAGGCACACCTAAAAAAGATAATCCAAAAATTCTTGCTAAGACGCTCAACAACAATAACGGTTTGAGCAAACGAAAATTCACTGGCACAGGAAGTCAGGTCTCCGCCAGCGATCTTGATCGTATAAGACTCTTCGGAGAGTATTATCTTTCCGCAGTAAAAAACACCAGCGATGCAACACTATACGCCGTCGTTGTTTTGAGCAGCGAAAGAGATCTATATCTCATCGATGAATTGACCGCAACAAAAATGGAACAGGATACGGTAACACTCAATCTGGACGCCATGCGAAGTGCTATTGCCGATACCGGAAAAATTGCTGTCTACGATATCTACTTCGAAACCGGTAGTGCGAAAATTACTAATCGATCCGATCATGCATTAAAAACGATTTCGGATTACCTGAAACAGGACAAACATAATTACTACATCGTCGGTCATACTGATGACACCGGCAGTTTAAAAAACAATCTGAAGCTATCTAAACAACGTGCGGACGCTATTACTAAAACATTGATGAAAAAATTTGGAATTACATCAGGGCGACTACAGGCACGTGGTGTAGGACCACTTTCGCCTGCTTCGAACAACACCAGTGTAGCGGGAAAAAAGCTGAATCGCAGAGTTGAGATTGTCAGGCGATTGAATTAAAAGAATCAGATTTAGGATGACACTGGAGTCTAATAAAAATATGCAGGTTCGAATTTATTCACACCTGCAATATATAGGAATACACGGATCTGGCCAAACCCGTAGAAACGACATGCTTCAGGATAAATGCTTCCATAACAACCATCAGAAAAATCAAGGCAAGCGGAGTGCTGGCACGGGGCAAGTAGGAACGGTAAGTGCCATCCCATGGCCGGATTCGTGTGATTTT
>JASJFV010000168.1:0-4208 GCA_033791885.1 Gammaproteobacteria bacterium
TTTATTCTCTGGTCAGGAAAACGCATGGAATCAAAAGCAGCAGAAGTAATGATTCGTTTTCGCAAACCACCGTTCAACCTGTTTGACAGCCATGCCTCGGTACCGGCAGCAAACGCCCTGGTATTTCGTCTGCAACCAGAAAGTGGCATCGTGTTACGTCTCAATGCCAAGAAACCGGGCCTCACCACAGACAATGAAGAGATGGTGATGCGCGCACCTTATGCTGATGATAAAGAAGAAGTCGCCGATGCCTACGAGATATTAATGCATGACGTACTCACCGGTGACGGTACCCTGTTTTCTCGTGCCGATGAAGTTGAAATGTCATGGGAAATTGTCGAACCGATTCTGGAAGCCTGGAAAAACCGTGTCTCGATCGAACGTTATCGTGCAGGCACCTGGGACATACCGGCGATGGATGAACTGACCAAAGATTGTGTTGGTGGCTGGCATACACCAAGCGTTCACAAATAAGTTTCATGAGTGAATTCAAGGTATACAAAAATCCTGAAGCTGTTGCACAGGCAGCAGCTGATTACCTTTTTCCGCAGATAAAAACCTGCGTAGCAGAAAAAGGCCTATGCCATGTTGTGTTACCCGGCGGCAGTACACCCGCACGCTGCCTGGAGCTGCTCGCAGAAAAATCGCTGCCATGGAATAACATCCACTGGTATCCGGGTGATGAACGCTGTTATCCAGTCGGTCATAGCGAACGCAATGACACCATGATCAGGGATAAACTATTTTCACAGCAGCCATTATCACCAGAGAAAAGCGCAAGTGATAATTTTCACCCTATACCTGCTGAACTCGGTCCGGAGCAGGGCGCAGAGCACTATTCAAGATTGATTGATGCAACAGGTGGACTGGATATTGTTGTACTGGGCATGGGCGAAGACGGACATACTGCAAGCCTGTTTCCGGGTAATGTTGCACTCCGCGACCTGCGTAGTGCTGTACCGGTTTATGATGCACCTAAAGCGCCGGGTGAACGTATTTCTATAGGTTTAACTGCGCTCAGGAATGCAGATAAATGCATCGTTATTACCACTGGCAGCAACAAGTCTGAAGCACTTACAAAACTTAGAGAGGGCGTTTCATTACCCGTCGGCCAGGTTGAACCTGATGCCTGGTTTGTAGATGAAGCAGCCGCTCAATAATATAAGGGATATTGAATGAATGATAATGGTGACAAACTCTATATTCTGCTGATAAGTGTTCATGGCCTTGTCCGCGGACATGACCTGGAACTTGGCAGTGATGCGGATACTGGCGGTCAGACAAAATATGTCGTTGAACTGTTACGAGAGCTGGGTAAGCGACCAGAGGTGGAGCAGGCAGTGCTGTTAACCCGGCGTATTTTCGATCCAGGCGTCAGTGAGGACTACAATGAGCCGGTTGAAACGCTATCAGAAAAGGCACGGATCATACGTATCGAATGCGGTGAAGAAGGGTATCTGCCTAAAGAGGCACTGTGGGACTCGCTTGATAATTTTGCCGATAATGCAATTGATCACCTTAATGCTCAGAAGCGATTGCCTGATATCATCCACAGCCACTATGCTGATGCCGGTTATGTCGGCATGCGGATTTCACATCGGCTCAATATCCCGCTGATTCATACCGGACATTCTCTGGGGCGCAGTAAACGCAAACGCTTACTCGCCAGTGGTTTGAAGCGAGATATGATTGAACAGCGATATAACATTTCACGACGTATCGATGCAGAAGAAGAAACACTGGGTGCAGCGGAACGAGTAATAACCAGCACCCGGCAGGAGATTATTGAACAGTATGGAATGTACGATTATTACCAGCCGGAAATGATGAGGGTGGTACCACCGGGAACAGATCTTGAAAAGTTCTATCCACCTGAAGGTGACGAATATGAGAGTGATATTTTTCCTTATATATCCCGCTTTCTACAGGATCCTGACTAGCCAATTATCCTGGCTTTATCTCGACCCGATCAAAGAAAGAACATCAATACACTGGTAGAAGCCTATGGAGAGTCTGAAGAACTCAAGCAAATCGCTAATCTGGTAATTATTGCCGGTAACCGAGATGAAATTCGTGATATGGATAGTGGTGCACAGGAAGTACTGACAGAAATACTTCTCTCCATAGACTTATATGATCTTTACGGTAAAGTTGCCTACCCGAAACATCATCGTGCTGATGAGGTTCCCATTATATATCGTCTGGCCGCCGCGTCCGGCGGTGTTTTTATTAACCCTGCCTTAACCGAACCTTTTGGCCTGACGCTTATTGAAGCAGCTGCGTCGGGACTACCAATAGTGGCCACCGAAGATGGTGGACCTACAGACATTATTGATAACTGTCAAAATGGTTACCTTGTTGATCCACTTGATAAACCGCTTATTGCAGATGCCATATTGAAAGTACTGGAAGACAAAGATAACTGGAAGCGACTGGCTGACAATGGCATCAAAGGTGTGCGTGAGCACTATTCCTGGCAGGCGCATGTAGAAGGATATCTTAAGTTGATTCGACCTGTTATTGATAACAGCGAACCCATTACCCGTATGGAGCTTAAACGTCGTCCAATGCTCTATCATGATCGTGCAGTATTTACTGATCTGGATCAGAACCTGCTGGGTGATCCAGAGTCACTGAAAGATTTTGTGCAGGTAATAAAGGAAAACAGAAGTTGTACAACATTTGGTATCGCTACCGGCCGCCGACTTGATTCAGCTTTAAAAATTCTCAAGCAATACCATATACCGTTACCTGATGTTTTGATTACCAGCCTTGGCACAGAGATTTATCACAATCCTGGGCTAACCCGCGACATAGAATGGTCAAATCATATCGATCACATGTGGCGGCGAAGAGCGGTGTTAAATGTGCTCAAAGATCTTCCAGGTCTAGAGCTTCAGAAAAAAATCGAGCAGAGTAAATATAAGATCAGTTATTTCTACGACCAGGATATTGCGCCCGAGGTCAATGAAATTATCCATCTTCTACATCAGCATGATGAATCGGTAAATGTGGTACAGGCTTTCGGGCAGTATATCGACGTTGTGCCGGTGAGGGCTTCAAAGGGATTTGCCTTACGCTGGTTTGCAGAGATGTGGGATATTCCAGTGGAACATATTCTCGCTGCCGGTGGCTCGGGCGCAGATGAGGATATGATGCGAGGCAATACAAAATCAGTTGTTGTAGCCAATCGTCATCACGAAGAACTTTCTGAGTTAACTAACATTGAAAGTATATATTACGCCGACAGACCGTTTGCAGCCGGCATATTGCAGGCTATTGAACATTACGATTTTTTCCGCGATTGCAAGGTGACTTATTGATCTCAGTCAGGCTGTTATTATCCTGGCAATCGCACACTCCAACCCGTCCAAATGCGGTTTTCAGGGTTACCTACTGATGTTGATAGAACGCTGTTGCCAAACTTACTACTTCAGAGTGATTACTGTAGCGGTATGCCGTGAGGTGATTTAGTTGCTGTCGTAAAAAATGCCATAGTGGTAGGCACCTTCGATAACACCACTGGTGTAATAACCATTCAGGCCCTTGAAGCTGCCTTTCGCGAAATAAACTTTGAGTTCGGGGTTTGCCTCTGACACCTGCTTCACCTTGGCAACGAGCTGCTCGTCCGCATTGCGAACAAGGACGCCGGAAAAACCAGCAGTGAGCGGGAAAACATCATTGCCGCTGTCGCCACAGAAGACTACATCCGCCTTGTTGGCACCAAATTCGTTGGCGATGTATTCGAGTGCGGTCTGTTTGGTCGCGCTATTCGGCAGAAAGTCGAGCAGGCCTTTGCCGGATTGGGAGTCGAAGCTGTAGACGATGACCTCGTCGTATTTGCCTTTGACCCGCTCATCGACCGCCTTCAGTATAGCTTCGTTTCTATCATGATCAACATAGTAGCTTTGCTTGAACGGACAACAATGTTCGCGTTCCTGCTCGGTCAAGCCGTCCATCCCTGCGACAACGCTACGGATTGCCTCAGCATTCCACCGCGGGCTGCTTTGTTTCACGTGGGCATCCCAGCCGCTATCAGGTTTCCAGTCCCCCTGCTCGTACTTTCTGATCGAGGTACCGACGTCGCCGATTAGCACATGGGGATAACGAATGCCATATTCTCTGATCGCATTCTCGGCCAGGTTCAGGTTCCTTCCAGTCACATAGACGACTAAAACGTCATGTTTTTCCGTGAGTTTATTGAAGAG
>JASJFV010000169.1:0-7751 GCA_033791885.1 Gammaproteobacteria bacterium
CTATTGCTCACAGAGTGTCGTGAATGATACCACTCTTAAAGTAGAGCCATTGATGGATGAAGCCACTGTTATGGCGAGCGCCAGGGAAGCCAAGAAAAATGGCGCCAGTCGTTTCTGCATGGGAGCAGCATGGCGCTCACCAACTCCGAAAGGCTTTGAACGTATCCTCGAGATTATTAACGGAGTCAAATCTCTCGGGCTGGAGACATGTGCGACACTCGGCATGCTGTCGAGTGAGCAGGCCAATCAGTTGAAGGAAGCAGGACTGGATTATTACAATCATAACCTTGACACGTCAGCCGAATACTATGACAAGGTAATTACCACACGCACTTACCAGGACCGACTTGATACGCTTTCTTTTGTCCGTGATGCCGGGATGAAAGTATGTTGTGGCGGTATAGTCGGAATGGGCGAAGAGCAGACAGACCGGGTCGGTCTGCTACTGACCCTGGCAAATCTTGATCATCATCCAGAAAGTGTTCCTGTCAACCTGCTGGTCAAAATAGAAGGTACACCGCTGGCGGATACAGAAGAGCTAGATGTGTTCGAGTTCATCCGCTGTATTGCCGTTGCGCGCATACTGATGCCACGATCCCTGGTGAGGTTGTCTGCAGGGCGGCAAAGCCTGTCTGATGAAGCACAGGCGATGTGTTACCTGGCTGGAGCCAACTCGATCTTCTATGGAGAGCGACTGCTGACAACTGACAATCCTGAAGCTGATGATGATCGAATATTATTTGAGCGTCTGGGTTTGTATCCCATGCAAAAAGAAGACGAGACAGGGAAGGCACCCGCAATTGCAGCGGTTATGGAAACTGACGCTACCGATCTGATCGATGAGCAGCAGGCCGTCCACTAATATCTCTCACGTCACACAGCAATGTTTGATCTGGCAAGCCAGCTGGCAACACGTAAAGATGCAGGTCTATATCGCAGCCGCATAACCAGTCGCAGCCCACAGGGTGTGCGGGTGTCTATTGAGGGCAGGGAATACCTGTCATTTTGCAGCAATGATTATCTGGGTCTGGCCGCACACCCTGATTTAATTCGCGCTATGTGTGAATGTTCACGTGACTGGGGCGTCGGCGCAGGTGCCTCGCATCTGCTTGGCGGCCATAGCGGGCCACATGAGGAGTTGGAACAGGCGCTGGCAAAATTCATGGGTGCAGAACGAGCACTGCTTTTCTCGACAGGGTATATGGCAAACCTTGCGGTTCTTACATCGCTGGCAGGTCGAGGCGATACCATTCACCAGGATAAATTAAATCATGCTTCATTGATTGACGGCGCATTGTTGTCGCGGGCGAACTTAAAGCGCTATCGTCATGTAGATATGACTGAACTGAAACGTCACCTGGCCGCCACCAGTAATAAGCGACAGCTCGTCGCCAGTGATGGCGTATTCAGTATGGACGGTGATTTAACGCCATTAGCTGAGATGCTCCGGTTTTGTCGCCAGCATGATGCGTTATGTTATATCGATGATGCGCACGGATTTGCCGTGCTCGGTGAACAGGGTAGAGGTATTGTTGATGGACTTGATAGCAGGGCGGCTGATTATATAGAGGGGCGTCTCCTGTCAATGTGTACACTGGGCAAAGCAATGGGTAGCTTTGGTGCCTTTGTCGCCGGCAGCGAGGAGATGATAGAAACCCTGATTCAGCAGGGTAGGAGTTATATCTACACTACGGCGCTACCTCCGGCGGTAGCGGCAGTAAGCTATGCTGCGCTTGAACTCATGACGACAGAAGGCTGGCGACGTTTGAAGCTGGCGAGCCTGGTCGACTATTTTAAATCTGCATGCCTGCAGAGGGGTATTCCGTTAATGGACTCCCCTTCACCCATTCAGCCGGTATTGATCGGTGACAATGACCGTGCACTGGCTATTGCGGAACAATTAAAACAACAGGGGTTGCTGGTATTTGCTATCCGCAGTCCAACAGTTGCTGCTGGAAGCGAGCGCCTGCGTATAACGTTAAGTGCTACGCACGAAGAAGCAGATCTTGATTTCTTGCTTGATACGCTGGCAACACTACTCAGTGATCCGGGTATCACAGCATGAACGATCTGCTGATGCTGCATGGCTGGGGCTTTCCTGCAGCTGTGTTCGCTGGGCTTGAAGAGGGGCTGTCATCTGACTTTATAGTCAGGATGCCAGAACAGACGGGTTATGGAGAAGCAGCGAGTCAATACGCTATCGAGAGCCCACATAATACTGGGTTTGTCAGCCTGTCGGAGCCAACGCTGGTTGTGGGCTGGTCGCTTGGTGGCATCAGGGCTGTGCAATTAGCCCTAAATCAGCCTGATATGGTTAAAGGGTTGGTATTACTGGCAACAACACCCTGTTTTGTTAATCGACAGGAGTGGCAGTCAGGCATGGACGAGACGGTTTTTCACGCTTTCCAGCAACAGCTTATGGCTGATCCGGCTGCAGCAATGCAGCAGTTTGTCAGGCTAAATTCGGCGGTCAGACCTGATCGGCAGAGCAGGGGCAGACTCAATGATCTCTCATCTAAAGTGGATCCTTCTGCTATGCAAGAAGGCCTGACTGAGCTTGAGAGCACTGATTTGCGGCATTTCATAGACCAGGTAACGATACCAGTGCTGATAATACATGCTGCTGATGATCGGGTAGTGCCGGTGGCAGCAAGCTGCTGGCTGCACGAGCATTTGCTCCGGTCACAGTTTATTGAATTTCCATCAGGTGGCCATGCCTTTTTTATTCAGCATGCTGCCACAGTGGTTGATCGGATAAGAGAGTTTATTAATGAGGTGTGCAATGACCGCAAAACTTAAACCACCTAGCCAGATAAGTCCAGGGTTTGAAAGGGCGGCCAGATACTATGATGATTACGCTGTGTTACAGCGGAAAGTGGCTGATGAAATGCTCGATCGGCTGCATGATGTCACTATCAGGCCGGCATCTGTAGTCGATGTTGGTTGTGGTACCGGTTATTGTACGCGTCGGTTGCACAAGATATGGAAAAGCGCACAGGTAGTTGGATTTGACCTGGCAAATGGAATGATACAGCAGGCCAGCGGACAGAAAGGCTGGTTTAGCAAACAGGCCTATTGCCAGGCCGATGCGGCATCGTTGCCGTTAAACGATGGCGTGGTCGATGTCGTGTTCTCCAACCTGATGCTGCAATGGTGTGATCCGCAGGCGGTGTTTGCTGAGTTTCGTCGTGTTTTGGCCAATGATGGCCTGCTGATGTTTTCAAGTTTTGGCCCCGATACCCTGAAAGAACTTCGCCTGGCATGGAAAGAAATCGATGATCGTCCTCATGTGATCGATTTCGCAGATATGCATGATCATGGTGATGCGTTGCTGCAGGCGGGCTTTCGTGAACCGGTAATGGATGTTGACCGATTTACGCTTACCTACGGTGATGTGCTGGGTTTGCTGCGTGACCTGCACGGCATCGGTTCACGAAATATCATGTCGGGCCGCAGGTCGGGTTTGATGGGGCGTGATGCCCTGCGTAAGCTTGAACAGGCCTATACCCAGTTTGCTGACAATGAGGGCCGATTGCCTGCCAGTTATGAGGTGGTTTATGGCCATGCCTGGTCAGGAGGCAGGGCCTCAGGTGCACATTTCTCCGGAGCGAGTAGTGCACAAGTTGATTTACTCAGGCCTGCAAAATGAAGCAGGGCTATTTTGTCACCGGAACAGATACCGATGTTGGAAAAACGCTGCTCTCTGCCGCATTGATCTACTCCTTGCAGACGGAGACTGTACGAGTTTCCGGCATGAAGCCGGTTGCCAGCGGTTGTATCGAGACAGGGCATGGGCTAAAAAATGAGGATGCAGATCTGCTGCTTGAGGCATCCAATGTTGATGCTGATTACGATTTGATTTGTCCCTACCGCTTTCTACCGCCGATCGCCCCGCATATTGCCGCACAGGAGCAGGGAACTATTATCAGTATTGACCATATAATGGAGAGCTATCATCGTTTGCAGTCCTGTTCAGACATGGTAGTGGTGGAAGGTGTCGGCGGTTGGCAGGTGCCATTGGATGAACAAAAGTATTTATCTGATCTCGCTATAGAACTGAATCTTCCTGTGATTATTGTTGTAGGCGGACGGCTTGGCTGCATCAATCACGCCCTGCTAACAGCAGAGAGCGTTCTGGCCAGCGGCCTGTCAGTGGCTGGCTGGGTGTTCAACCAGGTTGATCCAGACATGCAGCAAGTTGATGCAGTAAAGCAAGGCTTGCGGAACAGAATGCCAGGTCGTTTAATCGCCGACATTTCCTGGCAGACTAAGCCAGATGCTCGGGAAATATCTCATCAGATCGATATACTGAACGTAAAACGTAAAACGTAAAACCACGGTTCTAAAAGGTTCGCTTATCCCATCCCCACATATGACGCTGAGGATTAGAAAACTCGATATAGATACGCTCTGTGGGAATCCCTGCCTGCTGTTTCAAAAGTTCACATAATGAGTCAGAGAACCTGCTTGTTTCCTGTTCTGGTAATCCGAGAGACTTCAGTTCCAGGCGCGCACACGGTGACGTATCACCGGCAAAACTCATACTAGTGGCAGTTTGCAGGCTAATCATGACATAGCTTTCCGGCTTGCCGAGCAAGTTGGCGACATGCGATGAGGCCTCAAGGCACAATGCCTGTGCAGCCTGATTATCGAGTGATATATTTGTCGTTATTGAAAGTAATGGCATGCAATGACTCCCTGTATAAAAGATGATGAAAACAAAATATGAAAGAATACGCTCCCGCCTGTGACAGAAACAGCCAGGTAATTCTTGAACGTCTGCAACAGATATTAGCGCGATCTCGGTCGGTTCTGGAAATTGGTTCAGGGACGGGGCAGCACGCCGTCTTTTTTGCCAAAGCCCTTCCACATTTACAATGGCAGCCAACCGATAAGGGTGCCCTTACCAGCATTAATGCATGGCGACAGGAGGCGCAGCTGGAAAATTTGTTGCCACCATTGCCAGTTGATTTGCTCTCCTTACAGCAGGAACATCTATTCGCAATGCCTGAAGTCGATGCTATTGTCTGTATTAACACCGTTCATATTATGGCCTGGCAGGGGACTAAAAATATTTTTGAACTGGCAGGTCAAAAATTGCCAGCCGGTGGTGTCATTTATCTTTATGGCCCTTATCGTTATTCAGACAGGCCGCTGGAGCAAAGCAATGAGGAGTTTGATCTCTGGTTGAAAGAGCGCGATCCGTTAAGCGGGATAAGGGATTTTGATGCTGTAAACAGGCTGGCAGAGCTGGCCGGATTTAACTTGCAGGAAGACCTGCCAATGCCTGCCAACAACCGTTCAATCTGCTGGCAAAAGCGCTAGCTGCTTTCAAATTTACGAACTTTTTCGATTGCTTCAGAGAGGGATCCTGCACCCTGGTCGGCAACGCGTTTAGCCAGTCCGTTGACTATATCGCTGACGACAGCCGGCCCGTTATAAATAAAGCCTGTATATACCTGGACCATTTCAGCACCGGCAATAAGCCGCTGCCAGGCATCTTCAGCGGAAAAGATGCCGCCTACCCCGATAATGGGTACTTCGCCGTGTAACTCATTATAGAGCAGGGCAACAACTTCATTGGCTCTGTCTTTAAGCGGCTTGCCGCTTAAGCCACCTGTCTCAGCGGCGTGTTGGCTGTCCGATACAGCGGTGTGGTCAATCGTTGTGTTGGTAGCTATCACGGCATCCACACTGTGCTTGATTAGCAACCTGGCAAGGGCGGGTATATTGCTGTTGTCGACATCCGGTGCGATTTTCACTGCAATGGGGATTTTGCGCTGAAATTCTTCTGTCAGCTCATGACGAGTGTCCATTATCCTATCAAGTAACGCATCCAGAGCTTCTTCAGACTGAAGATCACGCAGGTTTTGTGTATTCGGTGAAGAAATATTGATCGCAAAATAATCGGCATAGAGGTACAGCTGCCTGAGGCCGGAGACATAGTCATCGGCTGCCTGCTCTATAGGAGTGATGGCATTTTTACCAAGGTTGATTCCTAACGGGACTGTTTTTCTGGTACTGGCGATATTCTCCAGGAATGGATGTATGCCGCCACTATTAAATCCCATTCGATTAATTACAGCCTGGTGTTCAGGGATGCGGAACAGTCGTGGTCTAGGGTTCCCCGGCTGTGGTTTTGGCGTTACTGTTCCCAGTTCAATATGGCCAAAGCCAAAACTGGAAAGGGCGCTTATGCAGCGGGCATCCTTATCAAGACCGGCAGCCAGGCCGACAGGGCCGGGGAATTGAATGCCCATCAGCTCAACCGGGAGATCGGCTGTTCCTCTGTTATAAATGCGTTTCAGTAGTGCCAGTACTGGCGGTAGCTTTCCTGCGCGGGAGAGCCACTCGACGGTTAATTCATGGATGAACTCAGGGTCAAACCGGAATAGCAGGGGTCGGAGTATGCGTTTATACATCTTCTATTTTTGTTCCGTAGAGGTCTGTAATGCAAAGTAAATTTTAGGCATGCATAAAAAAATTTATAAAAGTATCAAATCGTGTAATCCCAGGAATCTGGAATTGTATTCTGCTTTGATGCTGATTACTAAATAGAATCTTCCGGTAGATTATTTTTTTACGTAATTTGATAAATATCAAAGATTTAATTCAAAAAACCTGATTGATAATAGGTGATTTAAACAGAAAAAATGCCCTGACAATGTCGCTTGAACGCAGAATATAGCAATATTATTAATAACTTATGTTATTTCCTTGCACCCTTGTAAAACTATTCATTAGTAAGTAGCATACTTCGTCGCTGTCTGGAGTGTGTTATTTCACACATTTTTCAATCCAGTTGCGCATTAAACGAATTCAATACTAATAATAATGTAACTATTTTAGTAACAATTAAGTCAGGAGTTAATAATGAGAGCAGCAATTTGTGTTGCCGGGTTCATCATTTTGATGTTGTCCAGCGGCCAGTCATTAGCTGAATATCAGCTTGATATGCGCCCGGGGGTAACGTCTTTTAGTCAGGGTGCATATGCAATCCATACTTTAGTGATGTGGATTTCAGTCGTTATCGCTATCGTTGTATTTGGTGCGATGACCTATGCAATCATCTACCACAGAAAATCCAAAGGCCATAAGGCTGCAAGTTTTGATGATAACCTGAAACTTGAAATTCTCTGGACTATCGTACCTTTTATTATTCTTGGCTTTATGGCTGTCCCCGCCACAAAAGTGCTACTGGATATGGAAGATGTGTCTAATTCAGACATATCAATCAAAGTCACGGCCTATCAGTGGAAGTGGCACTACGACTACCTCGGCGAAGACATTAGCTTCTTCAGCAACATTACTACACCTGACTCACTAAGTGTTGCTACCAGCGGCAATGTGGAAATGGACGAGAACTACCTGCTTGATGTTGATAACCGTGTGGTTGTTCCAGTCAATAAAAAGATCCGCTTACTCTTTACCTCCAACGATGTCATCCATGCATGGTGGATACCGGCATTTGGTGTAAAGAAAGATGCTATTCCCGGGTTTATCAACGAGAGCTGGTTTAAGACAGACAAACCCGGCGTTTACCGCGGTCAGTGTGCTGAGCTTTGTGGAACAAATCATGGTTTCATGCCCATCGTTGTAGAAGTGAAATCAGAAGCAGACTACGCCGCATGGGTAGGTATTCAAAAGGCCGCTGCCGCAGAGGCAGCAGCCAGTGCAGGCAAGACCTGGACCATGGATGAACTAATGGCGCACGGTGAAAAGGTTTACACGACAAACTGTGTAGCCTGCCA
>JASJFV010000170.1:0-2683 GCA_033791885.1 Gammaproteobacteria bacterium
AGGATGCCGCAGAAGATGCGCTGGAAAAAAGGCTGTCTCGCATCGAAAAAGAACGAAAGCTGGAGAAGAAAAGCTTGCAGGGTGCCGTTATAGTCTCATCCAGTGATGCTGGTGAAGTACTGGCGCTGGTCGGTGGTCGGGATGCGCGTTATTCCAGTTTTAATCGCGCGCTGAATGCACATCGACAAGTGGGTTCGTTGTTGAAGCCGGCTATTTTTGCCACGGCACTATCGCAGCCGGAAAAATATTCCATGTTGACCTTGCTGGATGATTCACCACTGCAGGTTCGTAGTCAAAACGGACAGGTATGGGAGCCGCAAAACTATGATAATGAATTTCACGGCTGGATACCGCTTTATTACGCCCTCGCTAAATCCTATAACGTCGCATCTGCCCGCCTTGGCCTGGAACTGGGACTGGAAAATGTACTCGATACACTTTCCAGTCTGGGAATTAGTAAGAAGCTACCAACATATCCATCTGTGTTGCTCGGCGCAGCCGAATTAACACCGATTGAGGTGATGGCAATGTATCAAACCCTCGCTGCTAATGGATTTCAAACACCGATACGTGCCATTCGCAATGTCCTTGATGCCGACAATAATGTATTAAATCGCTACCCGATACGCCTGCAACAAGTGATTGATCCTTCAGTAGCCTATCTGACCACAGCCAGCATGATAGAAGTAATGCGCAATGGTACCGGTCAAAGTTTTTACAGCACGTTTCCACAATCGATGATTGTTGCGGGTAAGACCGGTACCAGCAATGATCTTCGAGACAGCTGGTTTGCAGGCTTTAGTAACAACAAACTAGGCATCATCTGGGTCGGTAATGATGACAATAAGCCCATTGGTCTGACAGGGAGTAGTGGGGCCTTACGCGTGTGGACTGATATAATGAAACAGACGGGTATCCAGTCGCTCAGCCTGGCCCCGCCAGATAATATCGAATTTGCCTGGATCGAACAGAGCAGCGGGCGTCTGGCTGCTGATTATTGTGAAGGCGCGGTGCAGTTCCCGTTTATCCGTGGCTCGCTGCCGCTTGACAAAGCCGATTGTATTCGTGATCGAGCATCTATAGGCTATAGCATTCGAAAAAAGGTGAAATCAATCTGGGAACGATTAGTTGGTGAGTAGCGCTACATGTTAAGAAACATAATTTTACTGGCGATTTCTGCCGGGTTTTTACTATCATCAGGCTGTACAACAAACGCAGCTACCAGGGCAAAGGTAGAAGATCGCACAATAAATGACACTAATCATGGCAGCACTGTGATTACTTCACCGGCAGAAGGTGCAAAAATTAAGTCACCGACGGTCCAGGCTACCCCCTACGCGACACCACCTGCTCCACAACCATCACCACAACAGCACTCGAGTGCCAGCCATACGTCATCAAAAGCCAATGTCGCTGTCGCTTCACTAGTGAGTTCTGCCGATAACAGCATCAAGCACGGCGACTTCAGATCGGCCTCAGCTGCTATCGAGCGCGCACTGCGTCACGACCCTAAAAATGCTGATCTGTGGCATCGCCTGGCACAGGTACGACTGCGACAAAGCGAATACGCACAGGTGGAATCACTGTCTCTTAAGTCAAATGCACTATCAAATGGCAATAAGCCGTTGATGGCGAGAAACTGGTCGCTAATTAGCAAGGCACGGCGCTTGCGCGGCGATGCTGTGGGTGCCGACGAAGCAGAAGTCAATGCGTATCAACTGTCGCACTAATTTTGCTGCAGATAATAAATTGAAAATAAACTACATGACGACAGTGGATAGAATGTGTTGGCATAGTCATTTATCCAGTTCTCCACAGCCAATCATCCCGTTAGCAGGTAATGATTACTATCTATAATCATATTTTTAAGACCATCCCATTCACGGAGCCCAGGGGAAAATAACAAAACGACAGCTGCGTTCCAGCATTGTCACTACATTTTTCATAATTTCCCGGCGTCATTGAACTCACTGCTCTATTCAGAGCATGTCGCGTAGTTAAAATATCCGGTATCATTACCGAATATAACTATGATGCACAAATACCAATGGGGCGACTGACGCCATGCCCTGCTGAGTGAAAAGGAAGGGAATGCATGAATCCGTCTGAAATGACAAAAAATGAGCTAATCGAACTCGTTCAACAGTTACAGTTTTCTCTACAGGAAGCTCACAAGGTAATACAGTACTTTGCAAAGGATTTACCCGCCAACCGCAAGGCGATAGAGTCTCAACCCGAAGAATATAATTCAACTGTTCAATCACTCAGCCTGGAACAGGAAATAGAGAAATACGATCTATATAAACTCTATGAAAACTTTGTAGCTGCTGATATTTTTAACGGTGATGATGAGACTACAGCAAAACAGAATGCCTTCAATACCGTCGCCGATATCCTGGCAATTGAAGGGGTAATATTTCAAAAAGAGTCTTTGAGCAAATTCTTTCCTGAAGAATAAATGACTGGCAGTATCTGACGACATCAACAATTCACACCATCACAAGAAATATTCTATCCACATCACTGTCTTCTTGTGATTGCTAGCTGCCCTACAAAAGCATTTACAGTGCTGGAGTTTGTGACATGGGGCGATAAAGTAAATGGTATTTGAAATTAATTGAAATATAGTAATCGGGTGTTTTGCTAAACAACAGCGGTCAAGGAATTTATCTATAATTATGAG
>JASJFV010000171.1:0-2576 GCA_033791885.1 Gammaproteobacteria bacterium
TACCCTGTTAACCACGCATGAGGCGCGGTTAACAGTAGAATTTTTCTCTGAGTCCTCTGTGCCTTTGTGGTTTAAATTTTTTTGGTTTTTGTATGGCAAGTAAAAGAATCGCTCTGGGTATCGAGTATAACGGCAGTTCATTCAATGGTTACCAGATGCAGGCGGCTGGTACGCGTACCGTACAGGAAGAGCTGGAAAGGGCATTATCGAAAGTTGCCGATGAACCCGTCCGTCTGACCTGTGCCGGCCGTACTGATACGGGTGTTCATGCCACAGGTCAGGTAGTGCATCTGCATACTGATGTAATACGGAGTGAGTATTCCTGGGTTAGGGGTACTACACGATACCTGCCTGATGACGTCACCGTGTTGTGGGCTAAACTAGTTGATGATGATTTCCATGCCAGGTTTTCAGCCACTGAGCGTCAATATCAATACCTGATTCTGAACCGTAGTGAACGACCTGCCATCCTACATCGTAAAGTGACATGGGAGTACCGACCACTGGATATTTCTTTGATGCAGGAAGCGGCCAATTCCCTTGTAGGCAAGCATGATTTTAATGCCTACCGTGCTGTAGGATGCCAGGCTAAATCACCGGTACGAGACTTGAGAGAGCTATCGGTAGAAAGGTATGATGATTTTGTCATAGTAAATGCAAGAGCCGATGCCTTTCTTCACCACATGATCCGTAATATTGCTGGCGTTTTGTGCAGTATAGGTGCCGGGGAAAAATCGCCAGCCTGGGCTGGCGAAGTACTGGCATCATGCGATCGAACCTGTGGCGGCGTCACTGCACCGCCGGATGGACTTTATTTGAATAAAATAACCTATCCGGAGAAATTCAGGATACCATCAGTTCGAAGCAGACCATGGATATTCGGGTTGTGACAAGAATACGTGTAAAAGTATGTGGGTTATGTACGCTTGCTGATGCTGAACATGCCATCATCGCCGGTGCGGATGCGATCGGGATGGTGTTTTATTCGAAAAGCCCACGCTATATTTCAATTGAAGACGCACAAGAGATTGTTTCTCACATTCCCCCGTTTGCAAGCACAGTTGGGCTGTTTGTAAATAGCAGCTCTGATACCGTCCGGAACGTATTATCCGAGGTGCCGCTGGACATGCTGCAGTTTCATGGTGATGAGGATGAAGCATTTTGTAAAAGCTTCAACCGGCCGTATATCAAGGCAGTTAGAGTGAAAGCTGATACTGATTTATTACAGATATGTCATCAGTACTCCTCTGCTAGAGGGATCTTGCTGGACAGCTACAAAAAAGGCACACCGGGAGGTACCGGAGAGACCTTTGACTGGAGCATGATTCCAGCTAAGCTCCCCTTACCTGTCATCCTCGCAGGTGGGCTTGATGCTAATAATGTTGCAGAGGCAGTTTCCGCTGTGCATCCCTGGGCGGTTGATGTAAGCAGTGGTGTTGAACATTCTGCCGGTAAAAAAGACAGGCAAAAGGTAGAACGGTTTATTCGTGCAGTTGAGCGTTCTCGCAAGTTTTAATATGCAGAGAATCTTTGTTGTGCGCGGTGGCATACTAACATCGGAATTAGAGAGAATTCTACTTTTCCAGTGAAGCGGGATGAGTGTCTGTTATCCCCGCCAAATCTCTATGCCAAACAGCTGCCTGCAGCAGCCACAGTGTGACAGCAGCAAACAGAGTGATCTAACAGCAACCCTGTCCCATCAGCCAGCATTGATGTCCATATCTGCCTGATAATTTTGCCAGTCCAGTAGATGCAATAAGCTGCAAAGACCGGTAAAATCAATTAGTCACACTATCCCTGTGTATCTAGCGCATGTCACTTAGTTTATTGTCCGGATATACATTTTCTCAGTCTATAAAGTCGGGTTTTAACCATGTCAGCAGCCTATTCCATGCCGGATAAAAATGGTCATTTTGGCCGCTTTGGAGGTATTTTCGTTGCAGAAACATTAATGCAGCCATTGCAGGAACTTACTCATGCCTATGAAAAATACCTTAAGGACCCTGATTTCCTGCAGGAATTTGATGAAGACCTGAAAAACTATGTCGGTCGGCCATCTCCACTTTATTATGCCGCGGGTTTAAGCAGAGAATATGGTGCCCGAATCTATCTCAAGAGAGAAGACCTGAACCATACTGGTGCACATAAAATCAATAATACTGTTGGCCAGGCATTGCTTGCGAAACGACTGGGAAAGAGCCGAATCATTGCAGAAACAGGTGCCGGACAGCATGGTGTGGCAACGGCTACTGTAGCTGCCAGGCTGGGACTTGAGTGTGTGGTCTATATGGGCGCTGATGATATTGAACGGCAGGCGCCCAACGTCTACAGAATGAAGCTACTAGGTGCTAGCGTGGTGGCAGTCGAATCTGGATCACGCACATTAAAAGACGCACTCAACGAGGCGATGCGTGACTGGGTGACCAACGTAGAGAATACCTTTTATATCATCGGTACTGTTGCTGGCCCTCATCCGTATCCGGCAATGGTGCGTGATTTTCAGTCAATTATTGGCAGGGAAGCGCGTGAGCAGATCCTTGAACAGGCCGGTCGTCTGCCAGACGCACTGGTAGCAT
>JASJFV010000172.1:0-5155 GCA_033791885.1 Gammaproteobacteria bacterium
TATTTATGTAGCAATTGGTCAGAAAGCATCAACCGTTGCAAACATTGTTCGCAAACTGGAAGAGCACGGCGCGATGGCGCATACCACTATCGTTGCAGCGAGTGCGGCTGAGTCTGCTGCCATGCAATATATCGCTCCATACTCAGGTTGTAGCATGGGCGAATATTTCCGTGACCGCGGTCAGGATGCATTAATTATCTATGATGATTTAACCAAGCAGGCCTGGGCGTATCGCCAGGTGTCATTGTTATTACGTCGGCCACCGGGCCGTGAAGCGTACCCGGGTGATGTGTTTTACCTGCATTCACGTTTGCTGGAAAGAGCAGCGCGCCTGAATGCAGATTATGTAGAAGAGATCACCGGCGGTAAAGTAAAGGGTCAGACCGGGTCACTGACTGCTCTGCCCATTATCGAAACTCAGGCAGGTGACGTTTCTGCATTCGTACCGACAAACGTGATTTCGATTACTGATGGCCAGATCTTCCTTGAATCAGACTTGTTCAATGCAGGTATTCGTCCTGCCATTAACGCTGGTCTTTCAGTTTCACGTGTAGGTGGCGCTGCACAGCAAAAGATTATTAAAAAGCTCGGCGGCGGTGTACGTCTCGCCCTTGCCCAGTATCGCGAACTCGCGGCTTTCGCGCAGTTTGCTTCTGACCTTGATGAAGCGACCCAGAAACAGATTTCTCACGGCCAGCGTATTACTGAACTGATGAAACAGCCGCAATATTCACCATTGAGTGTTGCTCTGCTTTCGTCATCATTGTTTGCCGCTAATGAAGGCTACCTGGACGATATCGATGCAGATAAAGTCCGCGATTTTGAAGATGCCCTGCATGCGTATATGAATGCAAGCCAGGCTGATCTTCTGGCGATGATTAATGAAACTGGTGATTATAACGATGACATCGAGAGCCGTCTGCGAGCTGCTCTAGATGATTTCAAAGCAAATTACTCCTGGTAGGAGCTGTCAGCTGATATGGCCGTTGGTAAGCAAATAAAAAACCAGATCAAGAGTCTGGAGAATACGCAGAAGATTACGCGTGCAATGGAGATGGTTGCTGCAAGCAAGATGCGTAATGCTCAGAGTCGAATGATGATGGCGCGGCCGTATGCAGAAAAAATTCGCCAGGTGGCTGGGCACTTGCATCATGCACATCCTGAATATCGCCATCCGTTTCTTATTGAGCGTGATGACGTTAAACGCGTAGGCTATATAATAGTTTCAACCGACCGTGGGCTTTGTGGTGGTCTCAATTCGAACATGTTGAAAGCCGCCCTGACCGATATGAAGCAATGGCATGATCAAAGTGTTGAAGTAGACTTTTGTACCATTGGCAGCAAGGCACAGGCTTTTATGAAGCGTTTTGGTTTCAACATGGTCTCCAGCGTGAGTCATCTGGGTGACGCGCCACAGATCAATCAATTGATTGGTAGCGTAAAAGTGATGCTTGATGCTTATGTCGATGGCAAGCTCGACCGGCTGATGCTGGTGTATAACCAATTTGTCAACACAATGACGCAAACACCGACTATATCTCAGTTGCTTCCGCTGGCGGCAGATGAGTCTGATGACTATGAGCATCACTGGGACTATATCTATGAGCCTGAAGCAAAACCCGTGCTGGATGCTTTGTTGACACGTTTTATTGAGACCCAGGTGTACCAGGGAGTCGTTGAAAATATTGCCAGTGAACAATCAGCAAGAATGGTTGCAATGAAGGCTGCTACCGATAATGCAGGTGATATGATCGATGATCTTGGGCTTGTTTATAACAAGGCACGTCAGGCTGCAATTACTCAAGAGCTATCCGAGATTGTAAGTGGTGCGGCAGCGCTTGATTAGATTGATTTAGTGATTTTTATTCAATATTGTAAAGTTTTTTCGATAAGTAGATTAATCCTGAGGAACCGGTAAATGAGTTCTGGAAAAGTGGTACAAATTATTGGCGCAGTAGTAGACGTAGAGTTTCCTGCTGGTTCGATCCCAAAAGTATACAACGCGCTTGTTGTTGATGAGACAGGACTGACCCTTGAGGTTCAGCAGCAAATAGGTGATGGTGTCGTGCGCTGTATCGCCATGGGTGGTTCTGATTCCCTCAAACGCCAATTACCTGTTACGGATACAGGTGCTCCTATCTCGGTTCCTGTAGGCAAAGAAACACTCGGACGCATCATGGATGTACTGGGTAAGCCTATTGATAACAAAGGTGATGTCGGCGCAGAAAAATCAATGCCGATTCATAGAACCCCACCGACATATGCAGAACAGGCGGCCAGCGATGAGTTGCTTGAAACGGGTATCAAGGTTATCGACCTGATCTGTCCATTTGCTAAAGGCGGTAAAGTTGGTTTGTTTGGTGGTGCCGGTGTAGGCAAGACCGTAAACATGATGGAACTGATTAGGAATATTGCTATTGAACACAGCGGATATTCAGTATTTGCAGGCGTCGGTGAGCGTACTCGTGAAGGTAATGACTTCTATCATGAGATGAAAGAGTCTCAGGTACTGGACAAAGTGGCTCTGGTCTATGGACAGATGAATGAACCACCGGGTAACCGCCTGCGTGTTGCTTTGACAGGTTTGACGATTGCAGAGAATTTCCGTGACGAAGGATCTGATGTACTACTGTTTATCGATAATATCTATCGATACACACTCGCGGGTACGGAAGTATCTGCTCTTCTTGGACGTATGCCTTCAGCAGTTGGCTACCAGCCGACACTAGCTGAAGAAATGGGGCGTTTGCAGGAGCGTATTACTTCAACAAAAACGGGATCCATTACTTCAATTCAGGCCGTCTATGTTCCTGCGGATGACTTGACCGACCCATCACCCGCTACGACATTTGCTCATCTTGACGCGACTGTTGTGCTCTCTCGCCAGGTTTCCGAACTCGGTATTTATCCGGCGGTAGACCCACTCGATTCCACCTCAAGGCAGCTTGACCCGAATATCATTGGTGAAGAACACTATAAAGTCGCTCGAGATGTTCAGGCAACACTTCAGAAATATAAAGAGTTAATGGATATCATCGCAATCCTCGGTATGGATGAGTTGTCCGATGAAGATAAGCTGACAGTTAGCCGAGCAAGAAAGATTCAGAAATTCCTGTCTCAGCCATTCTTTGTTGCCGAAGTTTTTACCGGTACTGAAGGTAAATATGTATCTCTAAAAGATACCATCAAAGGTTTCCGCGCTATCGTTGATGGCGAGTATGACGCTTTACCAGAACAGGCCTTCTATATGGTTGGTACGATTGATGAAGCTGTTGAACGGGCCAAAACTCTGTAAGCATATTGAGGAAGTAAGCAATGGCCATGACTATGCATCTCAATATCGTCAGCGCAGAAGAGGAAATCTTCTCCGGTACGGTAGAATCAGTTTTCGTACCGCTACTCAGCGGTGAGGTCGGGATATACCCGCGTCACACTCCACTGATCGGTGAAATCAAGCCCGGTGAAATAATTGTTCGTTCAGACGAAGGCGAGAATGAGCAGCATTTCTTTGTATCCGGCGGTATTCTCGAAGTACAGCCGCATGTAGTAACTGTACTTAGCGATACGGCAATTCGCGCCAAAGATCTTGATGAATCTGTCGCACTTGAAGCCAAGCGACATGCAGAAGAAGCAATGGCGGGTCAGAAAACCGATATGGAATTCGCTCTAGCACAGGCTGAACTTGCTGAAGCTGCTGCGCAATTGAATATGATTCGGAAGCTGCGCGAAAAAAAATAAGTAGTTAATGCCTGCCTGAGAAAGTTGTTCAGGGGATAGTTGTCGCCATCAATTATTCACTGAACGATGAAAACGGCAACCTATTCAAATACCGTGAAATTCCCGTCAGTTATCTGCATGGCTCAGCTGCGCAACTGTTTCTTAAGATCGAACAGGCATTACCCGGCAAAAGC
Organism: Gammaproteobacteria bacterium; assembly: GCA_033791885.1. Taxonomy (GTDB): domain Bacteria; phylum Pseudomonadota; class Gammaproteobacteria; order BMS3Bbin11; family BMS3Bbin11; genus BMS3Bbin11. Next base: position 3,912 of record JASJFV010000172.1, read on the forward strand.
GTCGGTGAGCAGGTAATGATCAGCCTGAATCCTGATGAAAGTTTTGGCCAGCATTGCCCCTCACTTGTTTTTACAGATGCACATTATCAATGTGCCTGAAGACTTCCGCCGTATTGGAGCTGAGATTGAAGCGGGAAATGATAAGGGTGAGCCACATTTGTTTTATGTAACAAGTATAGAAAATGGCACATTATCCGCAGATGGTATGGCCGGTCACACGGTCAACTTTCCTGTCACGATAGTCTCAACCAGGCGAGCCACAGATGAAGAATTGCCGCGTGGGATCCCTGACCGGGATCGCTCTGTGCGGATGTTCCAGTGATGTTGTGCTAACGCAGGTCAGTATTCTTTTCTTTTAATTTTCTATCTTCCTGTGCGCTAGTACTCGTATTAAAAAGAACCCCGGCCATCAAGGGCGTAACGCCCTAATAACAAGAACTTGGCACCAATTTACGATATAGTAATGCGCTCAATCGTAATACTAGTCATGAGTTAAGAATATGCTTGAAGTCATCATCCTCGCTGCCGGTAAAGGCACACGCATGGTATCAAACCTTCCTAAAGTGCTGCATGAGATTGCCGGCAAGCCAATGCTGCAACATGTTCTGGATACCTGTTTAGATACGGGTGCAGATCGCCTGCATGTAGTCTACGGCTTTGGCGGTGATCTGTTGCGAGAAAAAATCCAGAATGACGAGATCAACTGGATTTTGCAATCAGAGCAGAAAGGAACTGGGCATGCGGTGGATATCGCATTATCTCATGTTTCTGATGATTCAACTGTCCTTGTTCTGTATGGTGATGTGCCACTAATATCAGGTGATTCACTAGCAAAATTATTGCAAACCTGTGGTGAGAAGTCTGTAGGCCTGATGACAGCAGTGCTACAGGATGGCGGTTCATACGGACGAATCCAGCGTGACAGCACGCATTCTTTTCAGTCTATTATTGAACACAAGGATGCAACGCCGGAGCAATGTGAAATCAATGAGATTAATACTGGTTTTCTTGCCGCTCCTGCAGCAAGACTAAAATCATGGGTATCTAAGCTGGGATGTGATAATGCACAGGGCGAATATTATCTGACTGATATTTTTGCCATGGCCGTTGCTGACGGTGTAGCAGTAGAAACATGTCAGCCTGATAAAAATACCGAGATCCTTGGCATTAATGATCGGCAGGACCTGTCAGATGTTGAGCGTATCTACCAGCAACAGCAAGCAAACCGTTATTTACAGACTGGG
>JASJFV010000173.1:0-34919 GCA_033791885.1 Gammaproteobacteria bacterium
AAATACACCAACCCTTTTAATAAACAATTCCTGTAGAACGAATGATTTTAGTGAAGGGGGATTTTATGCTGCAAGCAGTTCATTATTTTCCAATACAGAATGAACTGAATATCTTACCAAGGAGGTCTTCGTTGCTAAATTCACCAGTAATTCTGTTTAGTGCTTGTTGTGCCTGCCGGCAATCTTCTGCCAGCAGTTCCAGCTGAATTACAGGGCTTAGATGATTAACCGAATTGTTCAAAACATTTTCTGCATCTTGCAGCGCTTCTATATGTCTGCGCCTCGCTGTAAAGACACCTTCAGTCACTGATTCTATCGCTGATACTTCTCTCAAATGATGGTAAAGCAGATCAATTCCTTCACCTGTTTTGATCGAGAGTAAAATCTCACAATTATTTCCGCTATTGATTATTGCTGGCTTCTTACCCTGAAGATCTATTTTGTTTCTTATGATCGTTACCGGCGTTTCATCTTCAACAAAATCAAGCAATTCGACTTTTAGCTGCTGATCAAATTCTGCCTCATCAATGATCAGTAAAACTCTATCTGCTCTTTCAAGTTCTTTTTGTGCGCGCCTGACGCCTTCAGACTCAACTACATCTGTTGTATGTCTTAATCCAGCTGTATCTGTAACATCAATTACCAATCCGTCCAGATCAATCCTGTCTCTTATAATATCGCGGGTTGTACCGGCTTGATCACTGACGATGGCTGTATCATTTTTGGTCAGACGATTTAATAAACTTGATTTACCAGAATTTGGTTTACCGGCAAGCACCAGGTGAAACCCATCTCTTAATAAATTACCTTTGTTTGCTGTATCCAGTAACTTTCGTATATCACGTGTTAATTCAAAGAGCCTTTGTCTAAACTCCCTGTCAGGAATATCTGAAATCTCCTCATCTGGAAAATCCATGTACGCTTCAGCAAGCATGCGCAGATGTACAAGATTATTTACTATCTGATGAATTTCATTCGAGAACTCGCCTTCCAGTGATCGCATTGCCCCACGTACTGCTGAGCGGGTATGACTCTCAATAATATCAGCGATGGCTTCAGCCTGGGTAAGATCTATTTTTCCATTTAAATATGCGCGTTCCGAAAATTCACCTGCTCGTGCCTGTCTACATCCTAAAGAAAGAACATGCTCAAGTAGCATGTCCAGTACGACAACACCGCCGTGACCTTGCAACTCCAGGACATCTTCACCGGTAAAGGAATTTGGTGCGGGGAAAAAGAGAAGCAACACCTGGTCAATCAGGCGATTCTGGTTGTCAATAATTTTACTCAGTACAGCTTTTCTGGGTTCCAGCTTTTTTGCAGATAAGCGCTGCATAACCTCTCTGGTTGCAGAGCCAGAGATGCGTATGACACCAATGCCTGCATTACCACGCGGCGTAGCGATCGCTGCAATGGTGTCTGCGTTTTCTAAAGTCAATGAATACCCGTTTACACGCCCATCTTTTTATTGATTGTATATTGCTGAGCGATAGTCAGAAGGTTATTTACCGTCCAGTACAACACCAGCCCTGATGGGAAAAACAGGAAGAAGAAGGTAAACACCACTGGCATCGCCATCATTATTCTCTTTTGCATAGGATCCATTGCAACAGCGCTAAGCGATTGCTGGGCAAGCATTGATGCACCCATTAGTATAGGCAAAATAAAATATGGATCAGGTGCTGAAAGGTCTTTTATCCACAATATCCAGGGTGCCTGGCGCAGTTCTACACTCTCAAGCAACGCCCAGTACAGAGCAATGAAAACTGGTATCTGGATTAGTATAGGAAGGCAACCGCCAAGAGGGTTTATCTTTTCCTCTTTGTACAACTTCATCATTGCCTGATTTAACTTTTGCTTATCGTCACCGTAACGCTCTTTAAGGGTTTTTATCCTAGGCGTCATCTTCCTCATATTTGCCATCGATTTATGGCTGGCTGCTGAAAGCGGAAAAAAGACAAGTTTTATCATTATGGTCAGAATAATAATTGCCCAGCCCCAGTTGCCGACTACTGAGTGTATCTTGTCGAGCAACCAGTAAAGTGGTGAAGAAATTGGTGTTAACCAACCAAAATCAACGGTCAATTCAAGTCCGGGTGCTGCTGCTTTAAGCCTTTTTGTTTCCTTTGGACCAATAAATAGTCTGGTAGATAATTCACCTGCGTTGCCCGCCTGAATGTTCACAGGGGCTAATGACTTATAGCCGAGGAAATATTTATTACCGGGTAATTTATTGGAAAAGATTTCATATTTGCTATCTTTGTCGAGCAACCATGATCCGACAAAATAATGCTGAAGCGTACCTACCCAGCCATTTGTTGTCAGTACCGAAAGGTTTTCATCCTGCATGTCTGAATAGCTTATTTTTCGGTATTTATCCTGCTCATCATAGATTGCACCACCGGTATAACTTGGCACCATTGTCGCCGGGTTAAAAGAGTTTTGCGCATCAATCTGCGTACTCTTGAACTGGTTATATTGATAACCTACCCACTCGTTTGAGCTGGTATTAAAAACCTTGTACTTAATTTCAACAACATAACTATCGCGTGCAAACGTATATATCTTCTTGTAGGTAATTCCATCAGGTGAATTCCATACAAACTCCACGTCCATACTGTCTTTGTCTTTTTCCAGACGGTAGGCTTTCTTTGCACTGGTGTACAATGTTTTATGTGTAGGAAATTCTCGGCCCTGCACCAGCAGTCCACCCTGAGCGATGGATATATTCTCACCCGAATCACTCAATAGCTGGAATAGCTCATCTGGGTGGTCAATATCTACAGAATATTTTTTTAGCCAGGCGTTGTTTATGCCCGCTCCCAGGGTATTAATTTCAAGCTTCAGATTGTCTGTCTCTACGACTACAGCTTCCCCTTTTGGACCCGTATTGCTTGAATGTGATGCTGAACCCTCTGTCAATTCGGGTGTTTCCGAACTAATCGCTGGTGTTTCCGGGACACTGCCCGATTCAATAATTTCACCAGCCACATTGTTCTGTGAAATTTGTGCAGGTTTATCCGGTGAGCTGTATTCCACCCATGACTGCCATAGCATAAGAAACAGGAACCCAAGTACAACAAAAAGTATTAATCTCTGATTATCCATCTAAATGTTCCTTGTTCTTACAGGGTACATAATCAATACCGCCCTCATTCCAGGGGTTGCATCGAAAAATTCGGTGAATCGACATCCAGCCACCTTTAAAGATGCCATATTGCGATATTGCTGTTGCTGCGTATTCTGAACATGTGGGGTAGAAACGGCAGTTTTGTCCAAATAAAGGACTTATCCAGCGTTTATAAAATTTCAGTACGCTTACAGTAAAGTTACGCATTTTCTGAAATTTTCCGCCAGTGGGCATCAAGTGATGAGCGAAGTACAGGCTTCTCGATATTGGCTGCAGCCTGTTTTGCAACGACTACACAATCCATACCTTTCAGTATTTTCCTATTTAACCTGAAGGATTCCCTGATTTGTCTTTTAATCCGGTTCCTTTCAACCGCTCTTTTTGAAACTTTACGAGACACTGCAATCCCCAGTCTTGCAGAACCTGGTGAATTTTCACAATAGACAACTAGGAAATATTTTCCATGATTCCGTAATCCATTTGAGAATGCGTGTGAAAAACTCGCCTTCTCAAGCAGTCTACAGGATTTGTCAAAAGCCTCGGACACGAAGGCATCGTGTATCAGGCGCTAAGTGAAGCGCGGCCTCTTGCTCGACGAGCATTTATAATTGCACGACCACTGCGAGTCTTCATTCTTGCACGAAAACCGTGGCGACGTTTACGCTTTAAAACGCTTGGTTGAAATGTTCTTTTCATGATATCTGTCTTCGATTTTAACTAGACCGATAACCTTATTCAGGCCGCTGCCAGAAAGAAATTTCGGTCAAGATGTAAAAGGGCGGAAAATGTACTTATTGTTGACTTATATGTCAACTGCTAATTGGATTATTCGTAATTTAAAAAGAATATATATTTCGCAATATTGCCTGTGGATAACTATTATTCTATTCGTTAAACTAGTGTGTTCTACATAATCTATATTACTACTAGTAACTGTAATATTATAAAATAAAATAATAATATAATTAAGTAATTATACCATAAAATTCAGGGATTTATTTTGTCTAGACAAACCTTTTGGAATGACTGCCTTCTCCACCTTGAAGGCGAGTTATCCAGTAACCATTTTAATACCTGGATTCGTCCTTTACAGGCCGAAAAAGAAAAAAATAAATTATATTTATTAGCCCCAAATCGTTTTGTAAAAGACTGGGTAGACTCACACTACTTAAATCGCATCACTGAAATTGCCGGGTCGATAGGGAAGGGTGATCTGGAGGTTATTCTCAAGATAGGCAGTAAAGGCATTTCAGACAGCAGTGAGATAACTACTGAAAAAAAAACCCAGCAGAAAAATTCCGGCAATAAGGCCAGCAGAAAAAAAATTCGCAAGGAATTTACCACAGCTTTAAATCCTAAATTTACATTTCATAGCCATGTCGCTGGTAAATCAAATCAACTTGCGCGTGCAGCTGCACTTCAGGTCGGTGAGAATCCTGGTCAGAGTTATAACCCTCTATTCATATATGGTGGTTCAGGTGTAGGTAAGACCCATTTAATGCAGTCAGCGGGCAACCTGATTCTGCAGCATCAACCAACCGCAACCATCGCTTACGTGCGTTCTGAATTCTTTGTGCAGGGTTTTGTAAAAGCCTTGCAACACGGAACAATTGATGATTTCAAACTTCACTACCGTTCCGTCGATGCTCTGCTAATTGATGATATTCATTTCTTTGCCCGGAAAAACCAATCACAGGAGGAATTCTTTCACACTTTTAATTCCCTGCTTGATCTAAACCGTCAGATCATAATGACCAGTGATAGAATGCCCCAGGAGATAGAAGGGCTGGAAGAGCGGCTAGTTTCTCGATTTGGGTCCGGGCTAACCGTTCCCATTGAACCACCTGAACTAGAAACCAGGGTAGCTATCCTCATTACAAAAGCATCAGAAATGGGAATCAATCTTCCTCAGGAAGTTGCTTTTTTTATCTCTAGACAGATTCGATCAAACGTACGTGAACTTGAGGGTGGACTAAACCGTATTATTGCCAGTATGCGATTTACCGGCAGAGAAATAGATCTTGACCTGGCAAAAGAAGCACTGAAAGACATTGTTGGTTTTCAACAGAGAATGATCAGCCTTGAAAATATACAGAAAACAGTTGCTGAATATTTTAAGATAAGGCTCTCGGATATACGTTCAAAAAAGCGTACTAGAAACATCACCAGGCCAAGACAGATTGCGATGTCTCTATCAAAAGAATTAACCAACCACTCATTACCTGAGATTGGAGATGCATTTGGTGGGAGAGATCATACAACAGTGATTCATGCAGTAAAAAAAGTATCGCAGTTGACCAGTGAGAATCCACAGTTGAATGAAGACTATGAAAACCTGTTGAAAATTCTAAGTAATTAAAGGATATATTGTGGATAAACCAAGATACTGCTTATGATCACTGACTTATACACATTAATTCACAATGTTTACTTTCTCTAAACAGTATTTATTAACAGTTATATAAAATATACAAGTTACTGATATAGAAGCGATAATGACTGTTTTCAACAGTATCTATATTGCCTAATAGTAATAGTAGTAAATATATATAAAAATAAGGTAATACTATGAATATAAAGTTATCCAGAGGAACATTACTCAAACCCCTTACATACGTGAGTAGTGTTGTCGAAAAACGTCAAACACTTCCAATACTCTCGAATGTATTAATTCAATTTGATGGCAATAGCAGACTTTCACTGACAGGAACTGACCTGGAAGTTGAGGTGATTACACATTGCGATCAGGTAAGTGGTGAGGCTGGTGATATATCACTTAATGCAAGAAAACTATATGACATTACGCGGTCTTTACCAGATGATGCAGAAATGTCTATTACCTCTGAGGATAACGGGAAGTCGATAATAAGATCTGGAAAAAGCCGATTCACGGTTCAAACTCTACCCGTAGACGATTTTCCAAAAATTGAAACAGAACAATGGGACCAGACCTGGAAGCTACCAGCCAGCGTTTTTAAGCAGGCTTTGACCCGGACTTCCTTTGCAATGGCTCAACAGGATGTTCGCTTTTACCTGAACGGCTTACTACTTGTATCTGATAATAGCAATATGACTACTGTGGCCACTGACGGACACCGTCTTGCTAAAACAGAAATTCAACTCACTTCAAAATCTACAGATTCTGAAATTCAGGCTATCGTACCAAGGAAGGCTATAACAGAACTTAATCGAATGATGGATAATATTGAAGACGATATCAGTGTTAGCTTCAATGCAAACCATATGAGAGTAGAGCTGGACTCCGTAATATTTACCTCAAAGTTGATTGATGGGCGCTTTCCTGATTATGAAAAAGTAATACCAAAAAATCAGGATAAAGCAATTCTTATTGATCGACATGAGCTTCAGAACACTTTGAACAGGGCTGCTATTTTAACAAACGAAAAGTTTCGCGGTGTCAGGCTTATCATTACAAAAGATAAGATGAGTGTATCTGCAAATAATCCTGACCAGGAAGAAGCCTTTGATGAAATTGCAATTGAGTATACTGGTGAAGATATCGAAATAGGTTTCAACGTTGGCTATATGCTTGAAGCATTAAATGTTATCAATTCTGAAAAGGTAGAAATTTTACTAAGCGATGCAAACAGCAGTGGTACCTTGCGTGCTCCTGGTGATGCCGATACAGTTTACATAGTTATGCCAATGCGACTGTAAAATATTGTTTCACGTGAAACATAGTTTATAAATAATATAGAAAATCCCACGTTTCAGTCCTGAAATTAACAGGATACTTCATCTGACCCGTCAGGCACTGATCTGTATCTGACGGGTCCTTCATCTTAAAGTCATTAGCTCTGCAGTTGTATCTATCTATCATGGGTATCATTTGAATAGGTATATTTATCATTCAAGCAAACAATCCTATATTTCTGATATTAAGAGCTGAAAAATGCTAAAATTGTAAAGATAAGCTCAAGAAGGGTTCCAGGAAAAATGACAGATAATCAAGAATATAATTCAGATAGCATTAAGGTTCTTAAGGGACTTGATGCAGTAAGAAAAAGACCGGGTATGTATATCGGTGATACAGATGATGGAACTGGTCTACACCACATGGTTTTTGAGGTTGTCGATAATTCAATAGATGAAATTCTTGCTGGTCATTGCAAAGACGTCACAGTGACAATTCACCCCGATGATTCAGTAACAGTTGAAGATAACGGACGAGGTATACCCACAGGTATATTAAAAGATGAAGGGAAATCTGCAGCGGAAGTTATTATGACCGTGCTGCATGCAGGGGGTAAGTTTGATCAGAACTCATACAAGGTATCAGGTGGATTGCATGGTGTAGGTGTATCTGTCGTGAATGCACTGTCTGAAAAACTTGATCTGACCATTTTCCGTGATGGTAAAATATTTCAGCAAAGTTACAGTTTAGGCGTTGCTGATGCACCTCTGCAAGAGACTGGGAAGACAGATAAAACTGGAACGACAATTCGTTTTAAGGCAAGTAGCGAAACATTTACTGATACAAATATACACTTTAAGATGCTCGCTAAAAGATTGCGAGAATTGTCATTCCTTAATTCAGGTGCCTGCATAATACTTCGAGACGAAAGAACAAATGACGAAGAGATCTTTGAGTACAAAGGTGGTATCAGTTCTTTTGTTGAGCACCTGAGTCAGAACAAAAACACATTACATAATAAAGTTATTGATATTAGTGCAGAAAAAGAGAGTGTACAGGTAGAACTCTCAATGCAATGGAATGATTCCTATCAGGAAAGTGTGTTCTGTTATACCAATAACATTCCTCAGAAAGACGGAGGATCACATTTATCTGGATTCAGGTCTGCACTTACACGTACGCTAAACCAGTATATCGATTCAACAGGAATTGCTAAGAAAGCAAAGGTAAGTATTTCAGGAGATGATGCAAGGGAAGGACTGATTGCAGTTTTATCAGTCAAGGTGCCTGATCCAAAATTCTCATCACAGACGAAAGATAAGTTAGTTTCATCTGAAGTAAAAGGAATAGTTGATTCTCTGGTGAGTGAGAAACTCAGTGAATTTTTACTGGAAAACCCAACAGATGGAAAATTTATTTCTCAAAAGATTGTAGATTCAGCTAGAGCTAGGGATGCGGCGAGAAAAGCACGAGATATGACACGACGTAAAGGTGCGTTGGAAATATCTGGTTTACCCGGGAAACTGGCTGACTGCCAGGAGCGGGATCCATCTTTATGTGAGATTTACCTTGTGGAAGGGGATTCTGCCGGAGGTTCAGCTAAACAGGCGAGAGATAGAAAGTTCCAGGCAATTTTGCCTTTGAAAGGCAAAATTCTAAATGTTGAGAAGGCGCGTTTTGATAAAATGCTCTCGTCTGACGAGGTTGGAACTCTTATTAAAGCCCTTGGAACAAGTATCGGTAAAGACGATTTTGACCAGGCCAAATTGCGTTACCATAGAATTATAATTATGACTGACGCAGATGTTGATGGTTCACATATCCGAACATTATTATTGACCTTTTTTTATCGCCAGATGAAAGAGCTTGTTGAAGCCGGACACATTTATATAGCACAGCCGCCGCTTTATAAATTGACGAAAGGTAAAAAAGAAAAATATATAAAAGATGATTTAGAGTTACAGGAGCATCTTTTGGCACAAGCTCTGAATGATGCCGTGTTATCCCCAGGACAGGGAAGAGATGATATAAGCGGTAAGGCGTTAGAAAAATTGTGCAGAGATTACATTGCTGCCCAGGCAATTATTAGCAGACTATCCCAACGCTATGATCCCTACCTGTTAAATTTAATGATAAACATCGCAGAGATCACCGAGACTGATTTCAAAGATAAGTTGCGTATGCAGGAATATCTGGATGCACTGGTGACAGGCAGTGCTATCAGCAAAGAAGGTGAATTAACCTATTCCGGACAATTGGTTCCGTGTGCAAACGATGAATATGAAATTTTGATTACAAGATCAAAGCATGGCACGAGTTCCAGTACACGCATTGATACTGCGTTGTTCAAATCTGCAGAGTACCGCACACTCGTTTTGTTAGGAAAAACACTGCAAGGTTTATTAACTGAAGATGCATCAATAATTGTTCGAGAAAAAAATCAGCCAGTCAGCGAATTTTCAGAGGCATTAAACTGGATGATGTCACAGGCAAGAAAAGGTGTAGCGATTCAGCGTTATAAAGGTCTTGGTGAAATGAATCCCGATCAGCTATGGGAGACAACAATGGATCCAGAAGTGAGGAGATTGCTTCAGGTGACAGTTGAGGACGGTGTTGCTGCAGATGAAACTTTTTCTATGTTGATGGGTGAGATCGTCGAACCAAGAAGAAAATTCATCGAGGACAATGCATTCTCGGCAAATCTTGATGTTTAATTATTTATTGCAATGTAAGTAATTACTAATCAAAAAGAACTTCACCTGTCTGTGGTGTCAACTTATTACGTATTGAAGCTTAGTATTGTTTAGAGATTGTCTATCGATGCACCGTACTATCTGTATTATCTGTTTATAATCAATTGGTTATATGTTTTTTTTGGCAGGAGTGTGAAATAAACTGTAGTTTTGGCGTATCAATTCTAACCGCAGTAAGTTTTCCGCCCCATAGACAGCCAGAATCGAGACATATCGCATTATTTTGCCAATGCAACCCCAGTGTTGACCAGTGACCGTAAAAAACCCGCCAGGGTGCTTTACGTTTGCTCTTGACAGAATACCAGGGGTGAAAGCCAGACGGTTGTTTTCCAGGGGTACATTTTGTATCCAGGTCTAACGCACCGGATGAATCAAGATAGCGCATACGGGTCAACACATTGGTTATAAATCGTAGCCTGTCCCATCCCTGCAGGGATTTGTCCCAGTAAACAGGGTAGCTGCCATACATTTTTACAAGGAATTTTTTATAGTCACCTTTGCGCAATACCGATTGCACTTCCTCAGCAAGTATTTTAGTTTTATCAATTGACCATGCAGGGTAAATGCCGGCATGAACAATACAGGCCTGATACTCTTTTGAGCGGTAAAACAGAGGTCGATGGCGTAGCCAATCCAGCATTTCTGAGCTGTCACGCGCATCTAGAATATTATCAAGGGTGTCTGATATTTTGTTTACCCTGCTTCCATAAGCAACAGCAAGGAGGTTCAGGTCGTGATTGCCAAGCACACATTTAGCCGAATCACCTAGATCCATGATGTAGCGAAGTACATCAGCTGATTGTGGTCCACGGTTAACCAGGTCCCCGCAAAACCACAATTGATCACGACCCGCATTAAATCTGATACCTTTAATTAATTTTTTAAGAGATTTATAACAGCCCTGAATATCACCTATTACATAAATGGCCATATTATAATTTTCCTTTTAGTAATGAGGAAAAGTGATCAGTTGCTTTGACCAGCGCATCAATGTTTCCAGGTTCAAAAGCGGAATGCCCTGTTGCAGGAATTATATTTAATTGTGACTCTGGCCATGCCTTGTGCAATTGCCAGGCATTTATCAAAGGACATATTGTGTCGTAGCGCCCGTGAACAATAATTGCAGGAATGTGTGAAATTATATCAATATTTTCTAGTAGTTGATTAACAGTTAAAAAAGAATTATTAATGAAAAAATGGTTTTCAATTGAAGCCATGGCCAGCGTGGAAGGGCCATATTGTTGTTTTTCACCTGGAATTTCATGTGTGGTTAATTCTGAACAACGGCTTTCCCATTTCACCCATGCTTTTGCTGCAGACATTCTGGTTAATTCATTATCGGATGAAAGCAACCTGTTATATGCAGCTACAATATCATCACGCTCTGATGGAGCAACGGGCGATATAAAATCCTCCCAGTAATCAGGATATAAATGGTCGGTTCCAGATTGATAAAACCATTTAATTTCATCATCACGACAAAGAAATATTCCACGCAAAATTAAACCAGCAACAACATCCGGGTAGTTTTCGGCATAGGCTAGAGCAAGCGTGCATCCCCATGAACCTCCAAATAGAACAAGTTTAGTAATATTAAGCTGAGTGCGAATGGCTTCAATGTCATCAACCAGGTGGTTGGTGGTGTTGTCTTCAAGACAACAGTGAGGCGTTGATCGTCCGCATCCGCGCTGGTCAAAAAGAATGATTCGATATTTCTCAGGATTAAAAAAACGTCGGTGTGATGGCAGGCAGCCTGTACCGGGACCACCGTGTAGAAAGACCACTGGAATACCACCAGGATTACCGCATTCTTCAACATAAAGGCAATGAATACCTCGTTGTATATGCCAGGTTTGATTCGGTTTAATGTCTGGATATAGTTGGCGCACTTGAAATGGTGATTTTCTTAGTAATCAATGGGTGGTGAACCATCATAAATCATATCAAGGCGCTGTTGAAAGTAAGTTTCTCTGGCAAACAAATATGGATCAACCGATGCAAAGCCAAAAACAGAGGAAGCACGAAGATAGCGAGAGCGGGTATCAACCATATCCAGGACTAACATCGAAAAACGGGCTGTTGAGTCATCAATATAACCCAGAGGGTCGGTATAGAAAAAATAGCTGTAAAGGCCAAACAGATCTCTTCCGCTGGAAGGGCCAAGAATTGGAATGACAATATAAGGACCGAAACCAGCACCCCATACAGCTAGCGTTTGACCTATATCTTCTACATGTCTTTCAAGACCAGTCTGTGTGGCAATATCGACAAGACCACCCAGGCCAAGAAAAGTATTAACAAACATTCGCGAGAAAGAGTCAACCGCATGATGAATTTTTCCTTGAAGTAGACTGTTAACCAGGTTCCTCCCTTCTGCAGCATTGGAGAAAAAATTATATATGGCTATTCTTAAAGGGTGTGGTAGTTGCTTTCGGTAACTTCTAGCAAATGGGATAAGAATTTTATTGTCAAAATCCTGATTAAATTTGAATATTCCTCTGTTAACTTTTTCAAAAGGATCTGTATTAACCGGTGTGGTTTCAATATTTTGCTGAATACTCTGATCATTCCTTTGTGGTGCAGTACTGCATGCTGTCGATAACACCATTATCATAGCGACTATCAGGCTTATTGAAGTTTGTCTTTTCATTATTTTACTTGTAATTATTGTGATGATTAATTTGAATCCCAATTAAGACACATAAATTCTCAGATTAGATAGACATCTTATTATATGACTAAGATACTGTGACTTATGACTTAATTCAAATGTACTCAAGAATTTATAAATTTGAGTAATTCTCAGGGAACCAATGAAAACACGATTTATAGAAGTTAGAAAGTTTCTAAATGAAATAGTTCTAGGTAAGGAAAAACAAATTGACCAGAGTTTATGCTGCATACTGTCCAGAGGGCATTTACTGATCGAAGACCTGCCTGGTATGGGTAAGACGCTTCTAGCGCATGCTCTGGCAAAAGCACTCGGACTAGGTTTTAGCAGAATACAGTTTACCAGTGATATGTTGCCGGCAGATATAACGGGAGTTTCCATTTTTGAAACTGGTAGTAACAGCTTCCGATTTCACCGTGGTCCGATATTTTCGAGTGTGGTCCTTGCTGATGAGATAAACAGGGCTTCACCGAAGGCACAGAGTGCATTGCTTGAAGCGATGGAAGAACGGCAGGTCACAGTCGATGGAGAAACCTATGCATTACCAGAGCCATTTTTTGTCATAGCAACACAAAATCCTCTCGAACAGTCAGGGACGTTTCCTTTGCCTGAATCACAGCTTGATCGTTTTTTTATGCGGATTAGTTTGGGCTATCCTGACCGTAAGTCAGAAAGACAATTATTGGAGAAGGAAGACCGCAGGGAGTTGTTAGCAAAATTGCAGTCTATTATTTCAAGATCTGAGCTGATTGGCTGGCAAGAAGAGGTTAACACTATAAAGACTACGCCGGCATTGCTGGACTATGTTCAGGACCTGGTCGGTCAATCAAGAAACTCTCCAGAATTCTCTAATGGAGCATCGCCAAGAGCAGCACTAGATCTATTGAACGGGAGCAGGGCATGGGCAATGATTGCCGGAAGAGATTATGTCATACCTGAAGATGTGCAGGATGTTCTTCCAGCAATAATAGGACACAGGCTGACACTGGCAATGGATCAGGAAGGAGAAACGAATATCGGCATGAATCCTGCCCATAGATTGCTGGAAATTACACCGGTATAGCTAGCGAGTGAACGGTGGATTGGATGGGTTACTTCTGCCTGATGATGAAGACTGATGGAAATAAGAGGGTCATTAATGGAGGAATTCTGCCTATCAAGAAAAAACCTCTACATGCTACCAACCCGGCACGGAATTATCTTTTCCCTGGTCTTGCTTGCCATGTTGCTGGTAGCGGTGAATTATAATAATTCTCTCGCTTACATAATGTGCTTTACCTTGTTTTCAACCGTGATGGTGTCGATGCTGTATACCCATCGAAACCTTGAAGGCATATGCCTGTCTTACGGTGATTGCCGACCTGTTTTTGCTGGAAATAACCTGAGTTATACGATTATTCTGAGAAATCGGTCAGAAAGAGACCGTTATGATATTGGAATTGACATCAGAGGCGATCAAAGCAGGCGCAGGGACTTTTCTGCCAATGAAACACTTCATGTTGAATGTAATACTAAAGTAAAAACCAGGGGTTGGTATAAATTACCACCGGTGCAAGTGAATACTCACTTTCCTTTAGGGCTATTTTTTTCATGGAGTAGACAAGCAAAACTGGGTAGAAAAACCCTGGTCTATCCGAGACCCGCTGTCTGGAAGGAATTTCCGGTTAGGTATGCAGAAAGCAGCAATAAAGCGATGCAAGGTAGAAACAGTAATGACGATTATTCAGGATTACGGCAGTATCGAAAAGGTGATTCACCACAACATATAGACTGGAAAACATTTGCAAGAGGGAAGGGGCTACACAGCAAAGAGTTCCTCGGCGGTGATATGCCGTTGATGATGTTTCGCTGGAATGATACGCAGGGGGATAAAGAACAGCGTATTAGTTTGTTAACACGCTGGATAATTGAAGCGGGTGTACAGGGAATCAGGTTTGGTATAGATCTACCGGGTTATTACATTGCGCCGTCTAATGACGAACAGCAGATAGCAAAATGCTTAAAAATACTCGCACTGTATTGAGACTGTTTTGAGTTTAGTAAATAAAAAATTCCATATTAGTAGCGGACAAGAAATACAGCCGGACAGAAATGCACTGCTATCATTGATGGGTGCACTTTTATTGTCAGTCAGCCCGCATATTATGAGGCTGCCTTTATGGTTTGCAGTATTTGCAGTTATAGTTTTTAGCTGGAGCTATAAAATTGTATCAGCGAAAAGTCATCGTCCCGGTAGTGTTCTACGTATATTTATTCTTTGTATAGTAATTTTTTTCCTGTTTAAGCATTACCACACATTACTCGGGCGAGATGCTGGTGTAGCGATGCTGATTGCTTTGACGATGTTGAAGTTTATTGAACTGAAAAGCCTGCGTGACTACATGCTTGTTGTATTCCTCTGCCTGTTTATAGTTCTTACAAGCTTTCTATATTCGCAATCCATCCTGCTAGGTTTATATCTACTTGTGGTGGTGATCATTTTGATCACAGTAATGATGTACTTAAACCACAGAGTCAGACACGATTTATCAGGAATGCTTAAGCGATCAGTATTTTTGGTAATGTTGGGGCTGCCTGTTGCGATCTTATTGTTTGTGCTATTCCCGCGTATGCAGGGAGGACTGTTTGGTTTACCGGGTGATAGTCATTCAGGGTTGACCGGCATGTCCGATACTATGAAACCCGGCAGTATTAATGAGTTGAACCTGAATGAAAAAGCGGCCTTCAGAGTAGAGTTTACTGCGCAGGTTCCTGTAGCTAAGCAGCGTTATTGGCGCGGACTGGTGCTGGAAAGCTACCAACAGGGAGTTTGGAAAGAACACAGCGGCGATTTGACTACAATCAACGCATTAAGGCACTCACCAGAAGATATCGTCGAATATACGATACTTCAGGAAGCATCAAATAAAAAATGGGTATTTGCACTCGACATGCCTTTGAGCAGACCAGCGAACCTGCTGTGGGGCCAGGGACATACCTTGCGTAGCGCAGGCTTGTTGCGTGAAAGAAAGCAGTATCAGTTGCAGTCAGTGACAGCATTTGACTTTATTGCAGTAAATGATGGAGAACTGACAAGAAACCTGGATGTCAGTGCTGTTTCTGGTAAGCGGGTCTTAAAATTGGTTCGTCAGCTTTACCAGCAGTCAGGTAGTGACAAAGGCTACATAACATCGGTGCTTAATTATTATACAAGCAACAATTTTATCTATAGTTTACAACCCCCATTACTGGGTGAGCAGCCACTGGATACATTTCTTTTTGATACGCGTAAAGGTTATTGCGAGCATTACGCTTCATCATTCACATTGATGATGAGGCTGGCCGGAATTCCTGCTCGAGTAGTCATCGGCTACCAGGGAGGCGAATGGAATGAGCAGGGTAATTATATGATTATTCGGCAGAGTGATGCCCATGCCTGGTCAGAAGTTTGGCTAGAAGAGAAAGGCTGGGTAAGGATTGATCCCACCTCTGCAGTAGCACCCGAAAGAATCGAGTTCGGCCTGTCAGCAGTTAGACAATTAATGGAGCAGGGCGAGGAACTTGGTAATCTCACTGGACAGCAACTACAAACATTATTATCAAGGTCTTTGATAAGCCAGTCAGTAAGAGATTTAAAATTATTGTGGGATGGTGTGAATACACGCTGGTATAAGTGGGTGATTGATTATGGAGCAGAAAACCAGGGCGGTTTGCTTAAGTGGTTAGGATTTAAACAGACAAATTGGAGTAATCTGGTATATCTGCTGGTGGCGCTTGTTTCTCTGGTTGTAAGCATCCAGGCATGGCTGTTGTTTCACAGGAGAAAAGTGTTAGATCCTGCAGTAAAACTTTACCAGAGATATTGTCAGCGCCTCACGCGAATTGGGATAATCAGGAACCCATCTGAAGGTCCGGCACAGTTTGCCAGGCGAGTGATTATATTAAGGCCGGATTTGCAGATGATGGTCGAATCTGTGACTAAAGCCTACATTGATATCCAGTACGCAGGGAAAACAGGCGCCGATACGCATCAGGAGCTGAGTCGAGCGGTTCGCAACTTTAAAGCAAAGAAGTATAGCCAGGGTATGCAATAGAATGAGCAAGAGGAAAAGCCAGCCCCCAGTAGTCATGGCAATAGGCGGAATGGATCCTTCCGGTGGTGCAGGGTTGTGTGCAGACATCCAGACATTATCAGCAATGGGATGCCACACTGCTCCCGTAGTAACAGCAATCACTGTACAGGACACAACAGGGGTTAAGAATTTTCAATTGGTAGAATCGAATCAGGTACGGTCACAGATGGAAGCTGTTCTGAATGACATGGCAGTACCAGTAGTGAAAACAGGCATGCTTGGTAACAGTGATATAGTTTCAGTGGTGTTTGATGTTTTAAGCCAGCGGCCGGACATTCAACTTATTATTGATCCAGTACTGAGCAGTAATAATGATGAAAGATTGAGTGAGCACTCACTTATTGACTCAATTATTCAACAGTTAATGCCTATAGCTAGCCTTATTTGTCCAAATGTTCCGGAAGCAGCGATACTCGCTAGAAAAAAAAAACTTGATGATGACGTCGATGAATGTGCCCATGCGTTAAATACGCCTGACAATGAATGCGATTGCTTGATTACCGGTACCCATGCAAACTCTAGCCAGGTAATTAACCGATACTACAGGAAGGGCAGTAAGGTGAGAGATTGGGCATGGCAACGACTTCAATTCGAATATCATGGATCAGGTTGTACCCTTGCATCTGCTATTGCTGCCGGATTAGCCCATGGCATGGAAATGGAACAGGCGATAGATCAGGCGCAGCAGTTCGTCTTTAATAGTCTTCTGTCCGGCTTCAAGCCGGGACACGGCCAACATATACCGTACCGTATTAGTGCAGATCCTGTTTTTAGCAGAGACGTATAATTGTGCATCCGCTGGCGCAGAACATCCACGGTTTGTATGCAATAGCTGATACCGGCTCTATTGATGATGCATTATTAATAGAGAAAGTTCGCCAGGTCCTGGCAGGCGGCTGCCGTGTATTGCAATACCGAGATAAAAGCATTGATAAAGTCAAACGCCTGAAACAGGCGGAAGAATTGAAATTATTGTGCAGTAAGGCGGGGGCGGTATTTATTATCAATGATGATGCCGAATTAGCGAGGCAGGTGAATGCCGATGGCGTACATTGTGGCAGGAATGACGCAACGGTAAGTGAAACCAGGAACCGCTACCCGGAGTTGATGATCGGTGCTACCTGCTACAATAGTCTGGAGCGTGCACCGCAGGCGATTGAAGATGGTGCTGATTTCCTGGCCTTCGGTCGTTTTTATCCTTCCTCAACGAAACCTGAAGCAACACCGGCAACAATAGAAATACTGCGGCAGGCCAGTCAGCAGTTCGATCAGCCTATCGTCGCAATTGGGGGAATAATAGTAGAAAATACTGAGGTTCTGATATCATCTGGCGCCAGTGCCGTTGCAGTTATAAAGGGCGTGTTTTCTACTACAGATCCTTATTTTAACAGCCAACAATTCTGTGCATTATTCAATAAGTCTGAATAAACCATAAGAAAGCTAGATTTTTTGATAACACCTGTCGAATGGTCACGGAACATATACTGAGTAGCAAATTACATAATCACAACGATTGAGTGTGTGAGAATCAGGCTCAACACAGGATGATATAAAAATGAACAACGAAGAACTTTTTCAGCAAGCGTCGAAACATATACCAGGCGGTGTGAATTCTCCGGTACGGGCGTTCAAATCAGTTGGCGGATCACCAGTATTTTTCAAGCGGGGTTCAGGTGCAAAGCTGTGGGATGAGGAGGGGCGTGAATATATCGACTATGTTGGGTCGTGGGGGCCGATGATTCTTGGACACTCGCATCCATCAGTAATAAATGCTGTAAAACAGCAATTGGAAGCAGGCCTAGGTTACGGCGCACCTACAGTACTTGAAACCAGGATGGCCGACCTTGTCTGTGAACTGGTGCCATCGATAGAAAAAGTAAGAATGGTTAGTTCAGGCACCGAAGCTACAATGAGTGCAATTCGTCTGGCGCGAGGTGCAACCGGCAGGGATAAGGTGATCAAATTTGAAGGTTGTTATCATGGTCATTCAGATTCGCTACTGGTGAAAGCGGGATCCGGTGCGCTGACTATTGGAGTACCTACTTCTCCCGGCGTACCAGCCGACCTGGCAAAACTGACATTGACACTTGAATACAATAACCTGCAGCAGGTAGTCGAAGTAATGGCTACAGAAGGTGATGAGGTTGCCTGCATTATTGTTGAACCTGTGGCCGGTAATATGAATTGTGTACCGCCTGAGCCGGGTTTTCTTCAAGGATTACGTGAGCTTTGTGACAAATACGGAACAGTCCTTATCTTTGATGAAGTAATGACCGGTTTTCGTGTGGCATTAGGTGGGGCCCAGTCTTATTACTCAGTGTCACCCGACCTGACTACACTGGGAAAAGTAATTGGTGGTGGGTTGCCGGTTGGAGCATTTGGCGGTAGAGCCGAACTGATGGATCAAATCGCACCAGAAGGACCTGTATATCAGGCTGGGACATTATCAGGTAATCCTGTTGCCATGTCTGCCGGACTCGCTATGCTTGAGAATGTTCAGGAAGAGGGGTTTTATGAACGGCTTTCTGCAACTGCGGATCAGCTGGTATCCGGTATGCAGGAACGTGCCAGGGCTGCAGGGATAGCACTGACATTTAACCAGGTTGGTGGAATGTTCGGCCTGTTTTTTAGTGAAAGTGAAAAAGTTACCTGTTTTGCCGATGTAATGGCCTGTGATGTGGAGCGTTTCAACAAATTCTTCCATGGCATGCTGGAACAGGGTGTAAATCTTGCCCCTTCATCATTTGAGGCCGGATTCGTATCATCCGCACATGGTCAAGCTGAAATTGATTTTACTCTCAAAGCGGCAGACAAAGTTTTTGCAAACCTGGAATAAAATAATTTGCTTATCAGCAAGTAGCAGAAAAACTATCTTCAATTATCCTGTAGGGCTAATTAGATTTATTAACAAGTTATGAAAATACCAGGGAACAGATCCGCCGCCGATAAAAAAAATAATTCCGCAACAAATCATAATGTATGAAATAAATGTTGCACGTGACCCACTAACAACCCAGGTGTCACGAATAACACGCATGTCTGGCGCCGGAAAGTGACCGCTCTGATGAACTTTTCGGGCCGCCTGGATCAAGTGCATGCCAGTAGTGATTAGCATAATGGCCACTATGGAGAACAGCGAATAAAAGATAATCAGTAACCTGAAAACCGTTCTTGAATCGTTTGTTGAAAAAAGGCCTGCAACGTATGCCTGTGATGAGGGTATTGCCAATAATAGCAGAGCAGCCAGGATAATTAGAAAGGTGATGGCTGCAAGCCATTTGTTTCGTAAATGGCTGTTGGCACGTATCAGCCTTGGTCGACTTTCTCTGTCTCTATGCATGGTTTTGTTACCTTATATTGCACGCGAATCAAATCTATCTTTATTCCATGGCTAATACTGCTGTTTTCCGATAATCAGTGCCTTTTCATGGTGTAATCGGGAAGGTCTGCATTGATGAATTAGCGTTAAGGATTATGTCTGGAGGCGCCTATTCGTCTGCTAACCCAGTTGAGCACTTGCCAGGGGTGTCGAAACCAGCGTGTTACAAACAGGCTATTATCAGGAGAAATCCCGTAGTACAAACGCAGCCACCAGTTAGAAGGATATAGAAGATCACTGATGCGATCTTTTACCGGTTTACGCAATATTGTACTGAGCGGCAGGATGCTGATTCCGGTACCAGCGGGCAGTGGACTTTTGTTTGCAGGTACGTGAATGCGTACGTTAGCAGGCAAGGGTGTGATGTAATCAACCAGCCTGAGAGCATTTATTACCTTTGGAAAATTTTGTTCAAGTGCCTGCCAGTCAATTTCATTGGCAAAGTGACTGGCATAGAACGCAATGTCCACGCACCACATCAACTTTAATCTCGAAGCGGGTTCCGACATATGATGGTAAAGGTGCCTAAGCTGATCCTGGTGTCCAAGGGCGAAGTGCCTGGCCCCATTAATGGTGAATTCCTGAATCGGTGCTGTCAGATTGTTTGTCGTAATAGAGGCATCAGTATCACCGCTAAGTGCATCATGATGTACCTCTACAAGTATTGTCTGACCATCGCGGGTGATATGTGCTCCGGGCAAGTGATGATGCTCATTCATATACTGGCTGCCAGCATGTTCGGGCGCGCTATACCCGAGATCCCTGAGGATTTGAATAACTTCATATGCTTTATCAGGTGGAACAAGCACGTCAATGTCGCTCATCGGACGTAGTGAAGGATCTGGATAAATGCTGTGGGCTAGAAATGAGCCCTTTAATACAATTAACTGAATAGAGTGTTCCAGGCAGGCATCGGTTATTTGATTGAGTGCTTTTGCCCGCGCATCATTTGCCCAGCGGTGCCTTTGAATCAGGGCGAAGAGCTGTCGTTTTGCTCTTGCTGGTATCTCAATACCACTATCGTGAAGACTGGTAAAAAGCAAAGGTGCGACGGAATAATTTTCTGCCTCGGTGACAAGTGAATCCCAGTCATCAAATGGCTTGATTTTATTTCGCAGGAGCTCCTTGTCCTGTTCATCAGGATTAATTCGCGCTGCGAGGCTGAGGATATGATATGAAGGGCTGATTTGAGTTTGTAAGCTATGCAAACCGATCACCAGGTTGTGCAAGGAGTATATGTTGAAAGTTAATCAACCGGATTGGAAGAAAAATTCGGGCAAATGGAGGGAAGTATAAAATATTTTCAGCCAGGTAGACTGTTTGATTTATATGATCTTTCTGAAATCCAAGGCGACCGTAGATGGATGCCATCACTGGAGCAATGCTGTACAGGGCGCCCAGCAGAAATGTGATCAATGCAGTCATAGGTGACATGCGGTGAATATTTCTGATAGAAATCATGATTCACCCGCTGCCCGGCGAAATAATGCTGGACTAGAAAAGAGATTTATCAACGGCATACTTTACCAGGTAAATACTGCCAATAATTAACGCAACAGAAGATAAGCCGAGCGCGACAAATATAGTTTTAAAGCGGGAAATTGACAGTATAAAGGCCTGTTCATTTTCCTCGTTGTAGGCCGTTGCAATCGATTTGCTGGCAAGCAACAGAATGACACCTATCCACATGGGCAGCCATGCTATAAGTACACCGATACCTGTGACCGTAGTCAAAGCACCGAAAAATATCAGGCAAACAGCAAAAAGGCGCATCCAGAGCAGGCTTTGGTAGAGAGGGAAGACTAGCTTTTTTATATCCAGTGACTGAGCTTGAGTGCTTTGTAGCTGTGGCTCCTGATCGGGTAGTGGATCGTTATTCAATGTATATTTACCAGGTTGGGGAATGTGGAACTTAGCCGAGTTAACCATTCAGTGCAAGGCAAAGGGTATCAACAGTAAGTCTGAATATGTTTTTTTTTGACTCAGTTTGTCATTTTACCGTGCGGCTGGTAAATATCTGCAATTTTTGATGAAGAGTAGTACAGTAAAAAAGCACAAATTTCAAAATTGGAAGTTTACGGGCTATGCAAATTCAACAGTCTTCCAGTTAGAGGCTAAATTCAGGGCTTGCTACCTGAGAAGTAAGAGATCACAATATTTAAATAATAATTCAATGAACGGGATAAAAAATGAATCTGGAAAAAGTCGTTTTTGCTTTCTTTATTGTCCTCGCGCTGACGATGAATTTTGGTTTTTATGTCGGCGAAATGAACGATCCGTTACATCACAATGCTTATGAATTATACGTCGCGATCGTGGTTAACCTGGTTGCAACCGTCTTAAAATTCGGCGACCGAACACATATTGGCGCTGTTTTACTTGCGACATCACTGGTCGCAGATTTGCATTTGATTGCAGCGGCAGTTGCCTGGGGTATAGGTTTATATATGCTTGATATGGGAAACGATGTACTCGGTATTGTGGTTTCTCTCTCTGCCGGTGCATTACTAGCCAATGTTACATCGGTAGTTCTGCTGGTTGTTGAAACCATGTCGTTACGAAAATGAGTCATTTAGACTAATCCAATCATGGTTATCTCTGAATGACAAAGGTCACTTCGCTGATCCTGCGCCGTATGCGGATTCCATTGCTGGTGCTGATTGCAAGTTATTCTATTTCTATCCTTGGTTTTGTGATGATCCCTGGTGTTGATGAGAATGGTCAACGCTGGCATATGAACTTCCTTGATGCGGTTTACTTTGTCAGCTACATGGCAACAACTATAGGGTTTGGTGAGTTACCTCATCCATTTTCCGCAGCCCAACGCATGTGGACTACCGTCACCATTTATCTTTCAGTGGTTGGCTGGGTCTACGCTATCGGATCGATTCTTTCGCTGGTACAGAACAACCTGCTGAAACGTGCAATAGAAGAGGGGCAATTTACCAGAAGTGTCAAAAAGCTGAGTGATAATTTCTACATAATATGCGGCTACGGTGAGACGGCGCACCTGCTTGTGTACTCACTCAATAACAGAGGATTCCGCACAGTAGTAATTGATAATGACAGCGACCGAATCGATGAGCTGTCGATGTCTGACATACCTCAATCCGTACCGGCTATGGTGGCGGATGCCTCAAACAGCAATATTCTGATTGAAGCTGGTTTGTTTAATGAAAAGTGCGCGGGCGTGGTCGCCCTGACTGATTCAGACCATGTAAACCTGAAGATAGCAATCACCTGCCGACTGCTAAAGAAAACTGTCAATGTTATCTGTCGAGCTGAATCACTTGATACCGAGGCAAATATGCGGTCATTCAGTACCGACTATATTGTCAACCCTTTTGAAAGCTTTGCATCTCGACTGGCGATGGCTTTGCACTCGCCCAGCAGTTACCTGATTAACCAGTGGTTAACCGGCGTTCCTGGTACACGATTGCTGGAGCCAGTAAGTCCGCCAAGAGGGCTGTGGTTACTTTGTGGATTTGGTCGATTCGGTAAGGCAGTACACCGGTTCCTTACTTTTGAAGGTGTAAAAACTCGTATCATAGAGTCAAATCATAAACTAACTCGACCACCAGAAGGAAGCATTAAGGGGCGCGGTACCGAAGCGGTTACGTTAAGAAACGCAGGGATAGCGGATGCGGTAGGAATTGTTGCGGGAACAGATAATGACACGAATAACCTGTCAATTATCTATACAGCAAAGGAACAACAGCAGGAGCTATTCACCGTCGCAAGGCAGAACCACGGCGGCAATGAAAAACTGTTCCAGAACGCTTCGCTGGACATCGTTATGGAACGCAGTGATATTATCGCGCATGAAATACTTTCAGTAATTCTGGCGCCATTGCTGGCGACATTTCTACATCAGACTAAAACGCATGGTGAGGCCTGGTCCTGCGAACTGGTCAGCCGTCTTATTGCCGTTGTTGGCGAAACAACTCCCGACACCTGGGGAGTGGAAATAAATGAAGATGAAGCACCTGCTGTAGTGAGTGCAATTGCACAGGGAGATCCGGTTTCTGTTGGAAATTTGAATAAAAACCACCTTAACCGCGAAGAAAATCTGAATGTAATGGTGCTGATGATTTCTCGAATTGATTCTGAGTATGAGCACGGCGTCCATTATATTACTTTACCGGCAAATGAGTTCCTGCTGCAGACTGGGGACCAGGTTTTGTTTTGTGCGAGGGAAGGGGCAAGAGATGAGATTGAGTGGATACTTAACAACCGTAATGTGCTGCATTACGTACAGACGGGTGAACAGGTATCAGAAGGCTGGATATGGCGTGCGTTGTCAGGACGCTGGCGCGTTGCCTCCGCAGATGAATAATCATTATACTGCAAAGAAATTTACTATAGACGGATCATCAAACAAAGCATGATGCAAAACAGAACGCTGTGAGGCAGTGCAGGCAGATTACTGCAGGCTGGATTTCTCCTGTATCGTAAATCGAATTAAGAAAGAAATTAAAATATCAAGGAAGTTTTCAGAACAAAACATTCAGCAAAAATACTCTACAAGTTCCTCCTGGTTAAAAATAAATAGACCAGAATCTTCTACCCCAGTTTCCAGCCAGTTAAAGGGGACATTTGGGTAGGCATCTTCAAGTGTTGTCCAGCTATTACCAACTTCAACAACAATGTGACCACCAGGCGACAGAAAACTATGGGCATGCTTGAGTATTTTGTGGACCAGGTCTAAGCCATCTGCTCCACCGTCAAAGGCAGCTGCAGGTTCGTGCTTGTACTCGGCTGGAAAATGGGCAAGTTCGCCTGCCGGGACATAAGGCGGATTAGACAGGATGAGGTCATAATTGCCAGACAGGTTCTGATATAGATCAGACTCAACCAGCTGAACGCGATCTGTCAGCTCGTATTCCGCAACATTTTTTGATGCAAGAGACAGGGCAAGTGGGTCAATATCTGTGGCATCCACACGGGCATCAGGAAAGGTCAACGCTGCAGCCACAGCAATACAGCCACTGCCGGTGCAAAGATCCAGAATACTATTGACTGTTCCAGCTACTATCCAGGGACTGCCAGCTTCAAGCAAAAACCCGCCAATGTGTGAGCGGGGGACAATTACGCCTTCAACAGTATGAAAGGGCAGGCCGCAAAACCAGGCCGTTCCGGTTAGATAGGCTGCAGGTTTACGGCTTGTAATTCTTTGTTTAATTAGTGTATTAATTGTAGGGAGTATAGATGGCTCTATCAGCTGATCGAGGTCAGCCTCTTCTGTAACGGGTTGACCGAGGGCGTATAACACGAGCCAGGCAGCCTCGTCCCAGGCATTGTCTGTACCGTGACCAAATACAAGTTCGGCTGCTTCCATTTGTCGGGCAGCGTTATCTATGCAGGTTGATAGCTTCATTGTTGTTTCTGCTGGTTGGTTTTTCATATTATACACTTGGGGTTTCTTGTTATTTCTTAATTCTTATTGTGCTGGAATACTGTTGAGTATTTCGCCCGAAAAGCACGAAACCAGTAAACAATTACAAGAATGAAGTAAATACTTACTCATGCTATAAGCATTTAAATATAGAGCGATACTGCTAGTGCAACCAATTAAAAAAAATAAAAAAAGGGCACCTACTGGCGCCCTTCGATAGAGTAATAAAGCCTGGCTTATTTTTTGCCGCGGCTGTATTTATCTTTGAATTTGCTTACACGGCCAGCCGTATCAAGCATTTTCTGCTTGCCGGTATAAAACGGGTGGCATTGGGAACATACTTCGACATTCAGGTCATGACCGAGGGTCGAACGCGTTTCAAATGTATTGCCACAGGTGCAGGTTACCTGCATGGTGCTGTAAGCTGGGTGTGTGTTTTCCTTCATTGTCTCGTCACTCCACCGTTCTCGGTGTTTTTGCCTGGTTGCTGGAAAAGGGCGCGAATAATAGCAAATTTTGAAAAAAACTCAAGTATACAAATGTTCGATGCTTTGTATCTGTCGGGTTTACCCTTTCATGGAGCTAAAGAACTCTGCATTATTTTTCGTTGCCTTCATTTTATCTATCATAAATATGACCGCTTCAACATCATCCATAGGGTGTAGAAGATTTCGTAGCAACCAGATTTTTTGTAGTTCATCAGGGTCTGTCAACAGCTCTTCACGGCGCGTGCCGGATTTGTTGATAATTATTGTTGGGTAAATGCGTCGCTCTGCTATGCGACGATCAAGATGGATCTCCATATTACCGGTACCTTTGAACTCTTCATAGATGACATCATCCATCTTTGAGCCGGTTTCGATCAAGGCCGTGGCAAGGATTGTGAGGCTTCCGCCTTCTTCAATATTTCGTGCAGCACCGAAAAAACGCTTTGGACGTTGCAGTGCGTTGGCGTCGACACCACCTGTTAATACCTTGCCGGATGACGGTGCGACAGTATTGTAGGCACGTGCGAGGCGAGTAATAGAGTCGAGAAGAATAACTACGTCACGTTTATGTTCAACCAGCCGCTTGGCTTTCTCGATAACCATTTCAGCTACCTGAACGTGGCGCGAAGCGGGTTCATCGAATGTTGAGGCGATAACTTCGCCACGGATAGTGCGTTGCATCTCGGTGACTTCTTCCGGCCGCTCATCAATCAGTAAGACGATGATTTCCACGTCTGGGCTGTTGACGGAAAGCGCATGAGCGATTTGCTGCAACATAACCGTTTTTCCGCTTTTGGGAGATGAAACGATTAATCCCCTTTGGCCTTTGCCTATGGGTGCAATAAGGTCAATGATTCGACTGGTGATGTCCTCGGCTGAGCCGTTTTCTCGCTCCAGAGGCAGTCTCTTATTTGGATGTAGAGGCGTCAGGTTTTCAAAAAGTATCTTGTTTTTGGCTTCATCGGGGTGCTGGCCATTGATAGTTTCAACCTTGAGCAATGCAAAATAGCGTTCAGAATCCTTTGGCGGCCTTATTTGCCCTGTTATCGTATCACCGGTTCGCAAGCTAAATCGGCGTATCTGGCTCGGTGACACATAGATATCATCTGGACCGGCCAGATAAGAGCTGTCTGCCGAACGCAGAAAACCGAATCCATCCTGCAGAATTTCTACCACACCTTCACCCGCAATTTTGGTGCCGCGTTTCGATTCTGCTTTCAGGATCGCGAATATCTGATCCTGCTTGCGCATACGGGAGATGTTGTTAAGTTTAAGTTCAGATGCATGTTCGACCAGATCGGTCGGGGTCATGCGTTTAATTTCAGTAAGATGTATTGATAGAGGCTGGTTCATGGCTGAGAAGTTATGACGGACGTGGGTCCAGGGATTAGTTGATAGAAAACCTGAGTGTTTTCGACGGAATAGTTTTTTGTTTTTGGTACTTTTTACTGCTATTGAGGGTGCTCGAGAAGAGCGGGTGTTCTTTTTAAGGATTATCCTTAATTTTTCCCAAGGTTAGCACTCTGACGCAAATAGGTAAAGCATTTAATACTATAGTATTCTTTTATCAGTTAAATCGATTGTTAATGAACCGCAAAGGCACTATCTGCCCGGGCGGTTCAGAAGGTCCTGTCAGCTATTCGCATCAATGAAGGCGGTTAACTGTGATTTCGACATTGCTCCAACCTTTGTCGCCTCAACGTTCCCATCCTTGAACAACATCAGTGTAGGGATTCCGCGTATACCGTATTTCGGTGGTGTTGCAGGATTATCATCGATATTCAGTTTTGTAACCTTAATTTTGTCACCATATTCGGCGACAATTTCTTCTAGTAATGGAGTGATGACCTTGCACGGACCACACCATTCTGCCCAGTAATCAACCAGAACAGGTTCAGATGAACGCAGAACTACTTCTTCAAAATCGTCATCAGATACCTGAATAATGGAATTGCTCATTGCTTTCCTCGTTGTGTTATTTAAGATCAAGAGCACTTCGTGTTAATCATTGATCTATCAGAATGGGTTTCAAACTTGCGATCTAAGCATGTAAATCGCATGTAATAGACGGATATTCTGAAGATTTATATCTCCGAACTGGCAAATTGTCGGTTCGAGATGATATTCATGAATTAATAGAGGTACCCTCAGGGTTTACTGATTTCTATTTCAGCCCAAACATCCTGCTATTGCAAGTCCACCTTTCATCTATTTCCTGCTAACATAGTAATAATATGACTACTACACACCTTACAGAGAAAAAATTCAGCGACTTTTCCCTCAATGAATCCCTGCTGACGGGCCTAAAAGAGGCTGGTTTCGAGTTTTGTACACCAATACAGGCTGAAACCCTGCCTCATGCCCTTGCTGGCAAGGATGTCGCTGGGCAGGCGCAGACAGGAACCGGTAAAACAATGGCATTTCTACTTGCCGCCTACCAGCGATTATTAAGTAGTGAGCCCGACCCAGAGCGGAAAAAGAATCAACCGCGGGTGTTGATACTCGCACCGACTCGGGAACTGGCGATACAGATCGAAAAAGATGCCAGCATCATCGGCAGTCACACCGGTCTCAAGCTTGGACTGGTCTATGGCGGCACAGGGTATGACAGCCAGAGAAAGATGCTGGAAAACGGTGTTGATATCCTTGTCGGCACACCCGGGCGGCTGATTGATTACTTCAAACAGGGCCTTTATAAACTTGACAAGCTCGACGTACTGATCATGGATGAAGCGGACCGCATGTTTGATATGGGTTTCATCAAGGATATTCGTTTCCTTCTTCACCGTATGACAGCTCCAGCTGAACGGCTCAGCATGCTTTTTTCGGCAACATTAAGCCATCGTGTAGAAGAGCTGGCCTACGAGCACATGAATGAGCCGACAGAAGTAACGATCGAAAGTGATACAGTAACGGCCGATAAAATCACGCAGATTGTTTATCATCCTGGCAATGAGGAAAAAATACCGCTGCTGGTAGGCCTGCTGAAGCAGCATAAGCCAGCTCGAACACTTATTTTCGTCAACATGAAATGGGTCGCCGAGAAAATCTATAATAATCTACGTGCTAATGGTTTTAAGGCGGGGATAATCTCAGGTGATGTGCCACAGCTAAAACGCGAGCGATTACTGCAGGATTTCAAGGATGACAAGATAGGTATTCTGGTGGCGACTGATGTGGCTGCCAGAGGCCTGCATATCCCGGCCGTGTCTCATGTTTTTAATTTTGATCTACCACAGGATGCGGAAGATTATGTTCACCGTATCGGCCGCACCGCCCGCGCCGGAGCGTCTGGTGATGCAATATCCTTTGCCTGTGAAGATACGGCCTATTATTTAATGGATATTGAGGCATTTATAGGCAAGTCAATCCCTGCAGGCAAGATCGAGCCAGAGATGTTGGCTACATTGAAATCGCCTGCAAGCTCTGCACCGAGAAAGCCTGCCGGCAGAGAACGTAGTGGTAAACCACGTGATGCCCGACCCGGCCCACGCTCGGGGGATCGCAATACACGTCGTCCTGAAACAGCTAATGCGGGTGAACGAAGCCGCGCGCCTTCAGGAGCTGGAAAAGAGCAGAAAGCAAATGATGGAAGTAGTAAGCAGACAAGAGCGATAGAAGTCGTTCAGGTAGAAACACCCTTATCACCGTCTGCGAAAGATGTTCCCACGGTTCGACGTGGACGTGACGGGCCCCCTGCCATAGGCTGAACGGGGGTCCATATTTTGAGCGATTTTGATATGAAAGGCGGATAAGGCATGGATAAACTGGTTGTTGGCTTAGAAGAAGTCGGGAATGGAGATGTCGCAGTAGTCGGGGGTAAAAATGCCTCGCTCGGTGAAATGATCAATGGCCTGTCTGCTACAGGTGTAAAAGTCCCCGGAGGCTTTGCTACCACAGCTGAGGCATTCAGGGAATTTCTCTCTGAAAACCGACTTGATAAAAGAATCAGCGATCGCCTTCAGGGTCTTGATGTTGATGATGTCAATGCATTGGCCGAGACCGGTAATGAAATCCGTCGCTGGCTGATTGATGCGCCATTTGGCCAGCGACTGCAGGAAGAGATCAGCGCGGCATATCGCAAAATGGAAGAGCAGTATGGCGAAAATGTCTCAGTTGCTGTGCGGTCTTCAGCGACTGCAGAGGACCTTCCAGAGGCGTCCTTCGCCGGTCAGCAGGAAACCTATCTGAGTATTCGAGGAATTGGCAATGTGCTGAATGCTATGCGCCATGTATTCGCCTCTTTGTATAACAACCGTGCTATTGCCTATCGTGTCCATCAGGGGTTTGAGCATGATGTAGTGGCATTGTCTGCCGGCGTCCAGCGAATGATACGAAGCGATATCGGCAGCGCAGGTGTGCTATTTACTCTCGACACAGAAAGTGGATTTCGAGACGCTGTCTTCATTACCGGGGCATGGGGCCTGGGCGAAACAGTTGTTCAGGGTGCGGTAAATCCTGATGAATTTTTTGTTTATAAGCCCTCTCTTGCATCTGGACACCAGGCAATTATTAGCCGTCAGCTTGGTGGCAAAGCCATCAAGATGATTTTCACCGGCGCCTCAGAGCACGGAAAATCAGTTCGCACTGTCGATGTAGAACCCGCTGATCGCCAGCGATTCTGCATCACTGATGAACAGGTTGAAACACTGGCTAAACATGCTGTGAACATCGAGAAGCATTATGGTAGACCGATGGACATCGAATGGGCGCTTGATGGTGAAGACGGTGAACTCTATATCGTTCAGGCAAGACCGGAAACTGTGCGCAGCAGGGAAACCAGCGAAGCAGTTATTGAGCGCTATCATCTACAGAAGAAGAGCGGCGTGATAGCAACAGGTCGGGCGATTGGTAGAAGAATTGGCAGTGGTGTTGCCAGGATTATCCGTGACCCGTCGCAAATGAGTGAAGTAGAACCCGGTGATGTGCTGGTGACTGACATGACTGACCCGGACTGGGAACCAATCATGAAGCGGGCCTCAGCGATTGTGACTAATCGAGGCGGCCGCACATGCCATGCAGCGATCATAGCCCGTGAGATGGATATACCCGCAATTGTGGGATGCGGCGATGCGACTGAAAATATTGAAACGGGGCAGGGAACCACCGTTTCATGCGCAGAAGGCGACACCGGTTGTGTTTATGACAGCATTCTTCCGTTTGAACTGGAACGGCATGCAGTAGACAATCTTCCGGATCTGCCGGTAAAGTTGATGATGAATGTCGGCAACCCGACACGAGCTTTCGATTTCTCCAATATTCCGAACCAGGGCGTAGGTCTCGCGCGGCTGGAATTTATCATTAACGTTATGATTGGAGTACACCCACGGGCACTTATTGACTACAACCGCCTGGATACATCTCTGCAACAGGAAATCGCCGAGAGAATGGCAGGTTATGACGGTCCAGTAGAATTTTATATAAATAAAATAAAAGAAGGTGTTTCAACTCTCGCTGCTGCATTTGCCCCTGAACCCGTCATCGTACGTATGTCGGATTTCAAGAGTAATGAATATATCAATTTACTCGGTGGTAGTCTCTATGAGCCAGAAGAGGAAAACCCGATGATCGGCTATCGTGGCACGTCACGTTATCTTTCTCCGCAGTTCAAAGAGAGCTTTGCCATGGAATGCAAGGCAGTGAAATCAGTTAGAGAAGATATGGGGCTGGTAAATGTTCAAGTGATGGTGCCATTTGTGCGAACGCTTGATGAAGCAAGAGCCATAATCGACTTATTGGCAGAGAACGGTCTGCAACGTGGAGAAAACGGACTCAAGGTATTGATGATGTGTGAGTTGCCGTCAAATGCAATTCTGGCAGATGAGTTTCTGCAGTACTTCGACGGCTTCTCGATAGGTTCCAATGATCTCACGCAGCTGACCCTCGGCCTGGATCGTGATTCAGCCCTTGTGTCTCATTTATTTGATGAGCGTGATCCGGCTGTTCTCAAAATGCTGTCGCTGGCGATCAAGGCATGTAAGAAGCAGAACAAGTATGTTGGTATTTGCGGGCAGGGTCCATCAGATTACCCTGATCTGGCGGCATGGCTGTTAGAAGAAGGAATTAGCAGCCTGTCGCTGAATCCTGATACTGTCATTGAAAGCTGGCTTGATCTGGCTGAGCGACAACGGGGATAGTTCTGTCAGGCTCGTTATATCGGTTAAAGCTCGGAATATGTACCTGATCTGTGCTGGGCCGCAAAATGGACCAGCTAGATCGGATGAGATACAACGATATGGCGTATCCTGTGTAAATCTTTAATCGAGTAATTCATCTTTCGTCTAAATTTATTTAAGTGAGTAAAAAATGAAAAGGTTAGTACTTGTCCGTCATGGGCAGAGCATGTGGAATCTGGAAAATCGTTTTACCGGCTGGACAGATGTTGACCTGACTGATCGCGGAATAGAAGAGGCTATCGAGGCAGCCAAGTTATTAAAGGAGGCCGGTTTTGTTTTTGATCAGGTTTATACTTCTTTGCTCACACGCTCAATCAGGACTACCTGGATCATTCTCGATAACATGGACCTCATGTGGGTGCCATTGGAAAAAACCTGGGTTTTGAACGAGAGACATTATGGCGCGTTGCAAGGGATGGATAAAAAAGAAGTAATGCAGAACTATGGTGAGGAACAGGTTCAACAATGGCGTCGTGGATTTGAAGTACGCCCCCCCGAGCTAAGTAAAGCAGACCCACGCCACCCGATGTATGACGTTCGTTACAGTGATCTGGGTAGCAAATTACCGAATACTGAATCATTGCACGATACGCTGGACCGTGTACTTGAATACTGGGAAAGTACAATTCGCCCACAGATAGAAGCAGGAAAGCAGGTGATGATATGTGCACACGGTAATAGCCTGCGCGCCCTGATGAAATATATAGAAAATATTTCGGATGAAGATATTGCCAAGGTCAACATGCCGACTGGCATCCCTCTGGTCTATGAACTCGACGAAACTATGCACGCACAAAAACGTTACTACCTTGGAGATAAACGAAAAGTTGAAGCCGGTATAAATGAGGTAGCGTCACAGACCGGGAATAAAGCGGTAAATGACAAGAAAGCAAAAGCGAAAAATTAAGTAATGCCTGTGATTACATGCCGGGCATAGTGAAATAAATAGCATTAACCAGAATCGAGATTATTATGGAACACAATATTGATGTCGTCATTATCGGAGCGGGTACAGCCGGGCTATATGCATTGTCCCAGGTAATTCAGAATCGCAAAAGCTACCTGATTGTGCAAAACGGTGAATTAGGCACGACCTGTGCAAGAGTGGGTTGCATGCCCTCCAAGGTCCTGATTCAGGCCGCAGAAGATTTTCATCGCCGCAAGGCTTTTGAGCGCGAAGGTATAAACGGTGCTGAGGGGCTTTCTGTCGATAAAGAAGAAGTTATGGAATTCGTCCGCGAGCTGCGCGACTCTTTCGTTGAAAGGGTTCATGGCAATAATGACAAGCGCCTGAAAGATCATATTATTCATGGCCAGGCGGAATTCATAAAGCCTGGGCTGCTGCGAGTGGGTGAAGATACTGTAAATTATGGCGCTGTTGTCATCTCCAGTGGGTCAACCCCTGTCATCCCTGCAGCCTGGCAGGCTTTTTCTGATCGTATTATTACAACCGATACCCTGTTTGAGATGGCAGAACTACCTGACTCTATGGCAGTGATCGGGCTGGGAGTGATTGGCCTCGAGATTGGACAGGCTCTGGCTCGTCTGGATGTAGCTGTGACCGGCATCGATATGGCCGAGCAAATTGGAGGCATCGAGGACCCTGAGATACATCAGTCAGTGGTTGAAACCCTGTCACGAGAATTTCCTCTCTGGCTTGGGCACGCAGCAGACGTGACTGCCGAAGCGACAGAGCAGGGTGAAAAGCTGCGCGTAACAGCTGGTGAGAACACAGTGCTGGTCGATAATTTACTGGTCAGTATGGGACGTAAGCCCAACCTGACAGGTATGAAACTGGAAAACCTTGGCATTGAACTGGATCCACAGGGCGTACCGCTTTACAACCCGAATACTATGCAATGCGGCGATCAACCGGTCTTTCTAGCAGGAGACGTTTCAGGTGACCGACCAATCATGCACGAAGCCGGTGATGAAGGACGGATTGCCGGAGTAAACGCTGCCAGGGGAACTATCCAGGCATATCGACGCAAAACACCATTGGCAATTACATTTTGCGATCCGAATATATGTACAGCCGGGGCAACATGGTCTGAACTGGATCAGGAAACAACCGTCATAGGGCAAGTGAATATGGCGCCGGTTGGACGGGCCCTGATCATGACCAAAAACCGGGGGCTTATCCGTGTCTATGGCGATAAAAAAAGCGGAAAGCTGTTAGGTGCAAGCCTGTTCTGTATTAAGGGTGAGCACCTGGCTCATCTTGTGGCATGGTGCATACAGCAGGGTCTGACAGTATATGATCTGCTGAAGATGCCGTTTTATCACCCGGTCATTGAGGAAGCCCTGCAAGCCGCCTTGCGTGACCTCGCGACAAAAGTGGAAGACAAACCGGCTGGAATGCTGGATATCGAAAAACTATAAGTTTTTAGTTTTCGATCTTGATACTTGAAACTAATTCTATTCCGATGTCTGGGCTTAGCGCTTAGTTCAATACCAATCTAGTGCGATTAATCCTTTCAGGACCGTAAACATTTTCCTGTCATAGCATCATAGATCGGTGTAGGACTATCCAGTTCTCCCAGCGGCCCTTCTACAACAATGCTCACCTTGTCTGCAAAATAACGCCTCACTCCATTGGCAGACAGTGCCGGTGGATGGCCCTCCGGGTTTGCACTGGTCGATACAATGGGTCCTCGGAATGACCGGCATATCAGGTTTGCCACAGGGTGGCTGGTAACCCGGACGGCAATGCCGTCATGTTGTCCACGTAGATAATGACTGACATTTTCTGTCGCTGGCAGGATCCATGTGGTCGGGCCGGGCCAGCTTAGCAATACCTTTTCCTTGTTCAATTGTTCCTTGTCTATGTAGGGATAAAGTTGATCGACTGAAGCGGCAATGAGAATTAATCCCTTGTTCCAGTGGCGGTGTTTAATCTGCAGCAGAGTCCTGACGGCTTTGCTGTTACGTGGATCACAGCCAAGCCCGTAACAGGACTCGGTTGGGTAGGCAATTATTCCTCCGCTATGAAGAACAGAATCAGCCTGTTTGATGAGTGAACGGTTCAGACCCGAGACTCACGGCTGATGGCACGGTGGCCGATATCTGTTCGATAATACACATTATTCCAGTGGACCTGTCTAACCGCTTCATAGGCACGTTGTTGTGCGTCAGTGACCGTGTTTCCCAGTGCCGTTAC
>JASJFV010000174.1:0-2947 GCA_033791885.1 Gammaproteobacteria bacterium
TACACATTATTCCAGTGGACCTGTTTAACTGCTTCATAGGCTCGTTGTTGTGCTTCAGTGACCGTGTTTCCCAGTGCCGTTACACAGAGCACTCGGCCACCGCTGGTTACCTGTTTGCCACTTTGGTTTGATGTGCCAGCATGAAATATGTGCATGTCGTCAGTATTTTCAGGCAGTGTTTCGATCACATCACCGCTTTTATAACTGTCCGGGTAGCCACCCGCTGCAAGCACGACACCTAGTGATTTACGCTCATCCCACTCTGCCGAGGCCTGGTCAAGTTTGCCATCCAGCGCCATGTCACATAACCAGGCAAGGTCAGTCTTCAGGCGCATCATTATTGGTTGAGTTTCAGGGTCGCCAAAGCGGCAGTTATACTCAAGCACATTAGGTGTACCTTCGTCATCAATCATGACACCGGCATAGAGAAAACCGGTATATGGTCTACCGAGCTGTTTCATGCCCTCAACGGTGGGCAGGATAACTTCATCCATAATACGTTTGTGCATTTCATCAGTGACAACAGGTGCAGGCGAATAGGCACCCATACCTCCAGTGTTTGGTCCAATGTCGCCATTATCACGTGCTTTATGGTCCTGTGAAGTGGCCAGAGGCAGGACATTATTGCCATCAACCATGCAGATGAAGCTTGCTTCTTCGCCGCGTAAAAATTGTTCAATGACGACGAGGTTACCCGCTTCGCCAAACGCGTTTCCGGCCAGCATGTCATGGACTGCAGTGAAGGCCTGGTCTTCTGTTTCTGCCAGTATCACGCCCTTTCCGGCTGCCAGGCCATCCGCCTTTACCACGATGGGCGCGCCCTGTTGGCGAATGTATTCAAGTGCAGGTTCGACTTCTGTAAATGACCCGTAGGCTGCAGTGGGTATGTTGAAGCGGGCAAGAAAATCTTTTGTAAAGCGTTTCGATCCTTCAAGCTCAGCCGCATCTGCGCCAGGGCCAAAACATCTTAGTCCGGCATCATAAAAACGGTCTACTATCCCAGCTACCAGCGGTTGTTCAGGACCAATGACGGTAAGATCAATGCTATTGTCTAATGCAAATTTGACCAGGTTTTCGATATCATCAGCTGCGATAGAAATATTTTCAAGCCCGGGCTCTCCTTCAGTGCCGGCATTACCGGGGGCGACAAAAACTTTTTCAGCTGCCGGTGATTGAGATAATTTCCAGGCCAGTGCGTGTTCACGCCCGCCACTTCCTACTACAAGTATTTTCATTAGCAACCCTTATTCCAATTTCAGGCTCGATAGTTGGATCTAGAGCCAATTCACTAAGATATCCGGATTTTACGTGAATAGCTGACTATCGACAGATATAATCGACCAATTATATGACAGTAATAATTCCTGGAGCAGTACTAAAATGAAAAAACCGGTAGTGATCATTGGTATAGGCGAAATTGGCGGTGTTTTCGCACGAGGATTATTACGCACAGGCCATCCTCTAGTGCCCGTTAATCGCAATGATGACATTGAGTTGATAGCCTCTGAATATCCTGATCCCGAAGCAGTTGTACTTACAGTTGCTGAAACTGACCTATACCAGGCTTTTGTCACATTGCCAAAACCTTGGCGTGACAAACTGTGCCTGGTGCAAAACGAGTTATTACCACGTGACTGGGAAGAACATGATATTCAATCACCAACAGTAATGTCTGTCTGGTTTGAGAAAAAACCGGGTATGGATGCAAAACCTGTCGTCGCATCACCTGTGTTTGGTCCCCATGCAGACCTGCTTTGCGAGGCATTGGAGTCGTTGAAAATTCCGGCGGAGAAACTTGATTCGGAACAGGCTCTGTTGTTCGAGCTGGTAAGAAAAAATCTGTATATTCTGACCACCAATATCGCAGGACTGGTGACCGGAGGGAATGTTTCTGAGCTATGGCAGAATCATCGAACCCTTGCCATCGAAGTTGCCGAAGACGTATTGCAGTTGCAGGCATGGCTAACTGGTGAAAAAATCGATAACAAGTCCCTGATCGCGGCTATGCTGGTCGCCTTTGATGGTGACCCTGAGCACGGATGTACTGGCCGTTCTGCCGCTGCACGATTGCAGAGAGCACTGCAGCTGGCCGATGACGCCGATCTTGAGCTGCATACATTACACAGGATCCAGGCTGAACAATAAGGTTTTAGTGATGGTTGAGCATACGCACGGCTGGGGTGATTGAACTTACTGGGCGAGCTCATTTCATATTCTTTATTGTGCTAGTTCACTGCCGACTGTTTCGCCCTTTATGGGCGAGTGACTTTTCTTTGCTTATCCAAAGAAAAGTCACCAAAAGAAAAGATACCCAACATGCTCGCCCTGCGGGTGCCCTGCGATGCTCGAATGAACCGGCGGGATGTGAAACTCGCTGACGCTCAGACAGTCACACCCCGAATTCTCCGGCTCATCCTGTGCTTCTCGGCGAGCCTGAACGGGAGGTTGGAGATCAAGAGCAAAGATGCAGGACTAAAGACAAAAGACTAAAAAACACTCTTCATCATTCGGGTAGGCTTTCTGCCAGAATCGATTCTTTTAAGTTTATTAATCATTCTGGATACTGGCCTTCGCCAGAGTGACGAAGGAAAACTCTAGGTTTTGGTACTAGCTTTTCTGGCGCCCCCGATCAGGTTTTGATCTTCTACCCCTTTTGTGTTGTCGAGCACTGGAAGCTTAGAGTGGAAAAGAGCGAGGACTGTTTCAGCGCAGCGAGTTCCGCAGCGCCCGCTCTAAGCTGAAGCGCACAGAGGCGCCGAAGGCCAACACGGCAGGGTGGCTTTTCTTTTGGTACCATTTCTTTGGCCACGCAAAGAAAAGATACTCGCCCATAAAGGGCGATAAACGAATGGAAATTCAATTGAAGATTAAAAAAGGACTCTCTTCGGGCAGGGCGAATCAGACCAGCCGTGCGCCAGCACAAAAAAAGAACCCTGATGCGCGATAG
>JASJFV010000175.1:0-4354 GCA_033791885.1 Gammaproteobacteria bacterium
CGTTATCATGCCGCGCCAGGTCACTCTTGCGCTTCTCGCGCTTGCGACATTAGTGCATCTATGCACGTCAACTCGCAAAGAACGCTCAGACATGCTGGCACAGAAAGCCCATGATAAAGGTACTGCCTAAATGGCTTGCTGAGGTGGAAGGAAGATCAAAAGAAAAACAAAGCCTTGCCAAAGTGACTGCCCGTTGTCGACCCATTTTCAGACGCTCATTAAGTGTAAGGAAATCCTGACGTCTTTCACCTTATTTCCTGCATTTCTCAAGGAATACTTTACACCTTAATAATTAACGAAATACTAAAACGCTGTTAATGAAATTGACAATCATTTCAATTTCATTAATCTATATATGACTGTTTATTTGATTCTTACTATAAACATTTCGTCGCAATGACGAGTAAATGAGAAAAAAAGGGATAAGGGACAATGGTTTTTAAATCCATGATATTAGCTACAACAACTTTAGTTTTATCAAAGGGAGTATAGGATATGCGTACACTTCTGTCAGCATGGCTACTGATTTCACTACTATTAACAACGACCGGGGCCTGGGCTGCGTTTAGCAGCATCTACGTCTTCGGTGACAGTCTTTCTGATAACGGCACGGCAGCTGACTTTCTTAACGTTGATTACCCGTTACCCTATTCCAGCATTCCCGCGCTGGACATAAATCGCGTATCCAACGGTCCCGTGGCGGTCGAGGCTCTGGCAAGCCAATTCGGCCTGCCCCTCAACCCTTCGCTATTCGGGACTTCGATACCCGCGGCCGGAACCAACTATGCAGTCGCTGGTGCGCGCGCCGGACGTACAAACCTCGGCGATCTCGGGAGCCAGCTTACGGCATTTCAAGCCAATCACCCCGGCGGGGCGCCCATGGATGCACTATACGTGTTATTCATCGGAGGTAACGACGTGCTCAGCATTAGCAACGTGGTCGACGATGCGGTTGCTGCTCTCTCTATCACCACCGCTACCCAGGCCGTGGATACGACGCTAAACAGCCTGATCGACGACGGTGCACAGAGCATCCTGGTGCCCAATGTTTTCGACATCGGCCTGACCCCGGATGCCGCCGCCAATCGAGCACTAGCCACTCAACGCAGCGTGGAGTACAACACGGCACTGGCGGCAACACTGGCGAGCGTAGAAGGCAATCAGGGCATCAATCTGTTCGAATACGATTTGTTCGACTTTGGCCAGCGCTTAGCCGCCGACCCGCTTTCTTTCGGCCTGACCAACATTACCGATGCCTGCACCACTGGCCTGCTGTTTCCGACTTTCATCGGTAGTTGCGACGCCTCAGTGATAAACCAGTACGCCTTCATCGACAACATCCATCCAACGGCAAGCATCCATAATATTATCGGCAACGAACTCCTTAGCGCGATCCCTGTGCCCGCAGCCGTCTGGCTATTCGGCTCAGGCCTTATCAGCTTAATTGGAATTGCTAGACGAAAGAAAGCATAGGCTGTATAAAAGACAATAAAATGCGGCTCCTTCGGAGACTGTGTGAAAACTAAAGATTCGTAATTTGTTTTCAAAGAAAACCTGCTCTCATGAGCGGGTTTTCTGTTTTTATAGGATAGATTTTTTAGGCTCATTTCCGATCTGGCACTATCCATTCCCCAGCAAAGAAAACGCCTAAAGCCCATTATTATCTTGAGTATCGAAACGGTCGTTCCATAATGGCCATTCTCTGTCGCATCAATGCGGGATTTTGTTCCAACCGGGCTTCACACCACTCAAAAGCCTCTTCATTAAAATGGCATGTTATTTACTTCTGCTTGATATAAGGGCTGTAACTACAAGGCCCAGACCCAGGCCAGTCAAGATTGATCCTATGAATGCCAGAGCAGATGTCTGCAGGAAAAATAAACCAACGCCTGTACCCATAATCACGCCACCACCGATAGCCCAGGTACTTTTGTCATCTTTTTTATCTGTCATGTGACCCCCAGGTTTTGTTTGAAATCTTATTCATGTAATGTTCATCAAACACATATTTGTACTCTTTCAGTATCGAGAGCAAAGTTTTCAGCTTGCTTGCCATAAAAACTTCATAAAGCATACTCCAGCCGGCGATCCACCAGGTCTTTTTCAATCTGAACAAGCTCGAAATCACGAAGTGGATAGAAAATAAACGCGAGGCCGGCAACGATAGAAAACAGTGCTGGCAGCCAGGTAAAAATCAGGCGGATACCCATCATGGCGGTCTCTGATTGCGCCACGTTTGCTTCATAGCCGACATAGGCAAGGACTGCTGTCGGTAATACACCGCCGATGGTTAAACCCAGCTTTTGCGCGAATTGTGCTGCGGAGAAAACCAGTGCCGTCGTCCGTCTTTTGAATTTCCATTCACCATAATCTGCTACATCGCCATACATCGCCCAGACCAGTGCTGGCGTAGGCCCGGCTAGCAAAGATGCCAGCGCATTGACCGCCAGCATGGTCCAGTAATAATCGTTTGGAATGTAGAACATCAAACCCATAACGATCGCATTAGAAAGCATCAGGAACAGCATCAGGGTTCGCTTATCATAGACATTGCTCAGGAAGCGTCCTGCGATTACCCCGATGACAAATACGATCGCACCTACTGTAATAAAAAAGCTTGTTCGGTCCCATATCCAGATAAAAGGGGAGTTATCATCAAGCATATAGTATTTGAAAAAATAAACCGTCGCTGCCCCCCGGATAGCGACACTTGCCAGGGTAAAGATGCCTGCAACCACCATCACCAGCCAGGCTTTGTTCTTTATAAGTGCGCTAAGATCTCTACCGATATGGTTATCCTGGTTCGGCGGCGGTGACACCCGTTCCTTAGTACCACGAAAAGTCTGCAGGAATAATAAGATTGACAATACCGCGAAGATTGCCATCGTATACTGGAAACCGAGCAGCTCGTCCTCACCACCTAGTATCCTAACCAGGGGCCTCACCGACATGCCCAGCAGGATAGCCGCACTGAAAGCACCAACGAAGCGATAGGTACCCAGGGTAAGCCGCTCGCTGGAAGAAGTTGTCATCACGCCCATCATCGCTCCATAGGGAACGTTGATAGCCGTGTAGGCAGTCATCATCAGGATGTATGTAATGTAGGCGAAGATGAGTTTGCCTTCTTCCTGTAGATCAGGATTGATGAACATAAGGTAGCCCAGGGCACCATATGGAATCGCCATCCACAGTAGGTATGGCCGAAACTTGCCCCATCGGGTATTGGTCCGATCGGCGATGATGCCCATGACAGGATCGGTAATCCAGTCCCAGAGTTTTACCGTCAACAGCATAGTGGTAACCGCAGCTGCGCTCAGCCCATACACATCCGTGTAATAGTAAATGATGAAAATGGAGAAAAACTGGAAGAACAGGTTGGAGGCGGTATCGCCGAGGGCGTAACTGAATTTTTCGTTGAAACTTAGAGGGGGTGTCAGCATTTTTTCATGATCCTCGCGTTATTGATTCAGCAGCAAGATATGGGCGAACGAGCCTGACTCATTATTAATTACTTTAGTTAGCAGGAACATGGTTATTAGGAAAAGGCTACTTACAGGTGAGCGAAGATATCCTGCATCACCAGTTTTGGCTTTCGATCTATAGTAAAAACGCCCCAATGCTTTTCCGGCTCCATTGGATCTGGTGATCCTTTCCATGGTTCATCAAATGCTTCGAAAACAAAAGTGAGGATGCCAGCTTCTTTGCACCAGTCTAATAACTCACTATAGTAAGCCGCCTGAAACTCCTGTGATGCATTCCATGGCTGTATACCACGGCCATTGGAACAGGTGGTCCAGCCCGCTTCGGTTATCACCACCGGCTTATCAGGGTAATGATTAGCAACACTGTAGTAATTCTGTTTTGTATATTCCAGTGCACCATCAATCGTATGGGATTCCCATACTGGATAAGTATGTAATGATATAAAATCCAGTTCTGCTGCCAGAGGTTCCAGTTTTCTTGTCCATGGCACATAGTTTTCACAGAAGGTAACCGGTTGTTTAACTGCTGCCTTAACTCTGTGAACGTAACTGAGTAACTTATCAACCAGTACCAGATGGTCACTCCAGTCCACACTTGCCTCATTACCTACCGACACAGAAGAAACTATGTCAGGGTAACGATTCGCCAGACTGATTAACCTGTCAACTTCATGACTATTTTCCCGCCTGTTGGCGATGAGCGTACTCTCATCATAGTTAGCACCCCACGGACAGTTGTAATTACTCTCTTCAGCTGCCATGTCAGCACCTAGCATCACTTTAAGATCTAGTGATTCATTACTGATAACTTCGAGTACGAATTCAGCATGCCAGCTACAATCGTAAAGCCTGAGTAATTTCCAGTTATCTTT
>JASJFV010000176.1:0-2938 GCA_033791885.1 Gammaproteobacteria bacterium
ACTTAAAAACGAGCTTGAGGCGGGGACATTAACTCAGGAAACGTACCAGGAAACACTGGAAGAGCTGGAAAAAGGCCTGTTGATCGATGTCACAGGTGCTGATCAGAAAGCCACCAGTGATACACCTGCACCTGCCGGTAAAATGGTATTAGCTGCGCTGGTTGTCCTGGTGCCACTATTGAGCTACGGGCTATATGACCTTTATGGATCACCACAGTATCTCGACGTAGCCGGTCCCGGAAATCATTCAGCGATGTCCACAGACGCTTCAAATCCTTCTGCGGCCAAGAAATTGCCATCAATGGAGGAGATGATTGCCGGTTTGCAAAAAAAGACCGCCGAAGACCCGGATGACCCGAACTCCTGGTATCTACTGGGTCGCCTGTATGCGGCGACGGATCAATTTCCCGAGTCTGTAAAAGCCTATGAAAAACTTGTCGTGGTATCAGATCGGCAGGCCACTGCCCTGGTAGTATTGGCTGATTCATTAGCTATGACACAGGGTGGAAAACTGGCTGGCCGACCCAAGAGTCTGGTAATGGAGGCATTGGAAAAAGAGCCAGCTCATACAACTGCTTTATGGATGGCAGGTCAGTCTGCAGCAGATGAGAAACA
The DNA here is from genome assembly GCA_033791885.1 of Gammaproteobacteria bacterium. GTDB lineage: Bacteria > Pseudomonadota > Gammaproteobacteria > BMS3Bbin11 > BMS3Bbin11 > BMS3Bbin11. The sequence goes on from JASJFV010000176.1 coordinate 616, forward strand.
ATATCTAGCTGCGATTGATTACTGGCAGCGTGCCGCACAGGGATTAAAAGATGACAAGGAAATGCTCGCCGAGTTGCGCTCAATGATTGATGAAGCGGCCGTTCTTGCCAGGGCAGACGGTATGCAAGTGGCAGAAAGCAGTCTGCCCGAACCATCGCAAGAGAATCCAGTCTCTCCTGCTAATTCAATCTCTATTGAGGTCACAATCGACCCATCATTACTGGGCCAGATTGGAGAGCGCGATGTTCTGTTCATCTTTGCCAGGGCAGTATCGGGGCCACCCATGCCGCTGGCAGCAATCAAACGCCAGGCGAGAGAATTGCCTGTGAGCATTGTGCTGGACGATTCATCTTTGTTGCGACCAGGTACCAGTCTGTCACAATTTGAAGAGCTCAAACTCGGCGCAAGAGTGTCGCGCAGCGGTCAACCTGTTGCGCAAAGCGGTGATCTACAAAGTGCTGTTCAGGTGGTGAAGACTGCATCAAACGAAAGCATTTTATTGCATATTGATCAACAGGTTCCTTGAAAATAAGAGCAGGTTAAGGAACCTGTAATGATGTATTGATCGGTTATCTTTCGCTCACTCTGGTGACATTTACCGGTCTCGATAATTTATATCATAGTTAATGGTTTTCCATAAAAGCTTATAGAGTGAAAAGGCCTGACTAGTAAACTAAGCGCAAAGAGAGGAAGTAATGTTAGGTGAAAAGCACGATCTGCGTCACGAGTTTCCGGAATACGTGGATCGTATTCATGAGCTGAAGATGGAAAATTCTCACTTTTCCAAACTGTTTGATGAGTATCATGAATTGGATCAGGAGGTGAGGCGTATTGAGAGTGGGGTGGAAAATACTTCAGATTTCTACCTGGAAAATCTGAAAAAGAAACGCCTGCATCTCAAAGATACGCTCTACGGTATGATTATCCGATAGTCATCTACCTTTTTTACATTTCTTCACATGCCCTTGCCTGTGGCGATGGTGATATTGGATATACCCGCAAGTATTATGAGAAGTCCCGCCAGTATCAAATATTTGTTTTCAGACAACACAATGACACCAGCTGTTAATAGATCATTTACGTCTCTTTGGATAAGCCACGGAGAGACGACCTAAGTGAATTATGTGCATTTATAATATAATTACCCATCTACTGTAATGACTTAATCTTTGCATCCTTTTCATTAAAACCTGACCCAGAGCATCGATATACGAAACAAGACAACGTACGATGACGCTAAGTTGCAATTCAATACATCTTTCTATTTTTCTATTGCTGATGATGACAGAAGCTATTGTTACCTGGAATGTTCGGCCTGAGCTGAAAACCTCCGTACTAGATTGCACGAAATATCAGAAGACGACCTCTACAGGTGCGTATGTTGGGACCGCAGCAAGGCTGTACTCGCCTGAAAGAATTCTCAAGCTATAGAAATGTAGACAGAGAAAGAACTGTATAATCTATCCGTGCCCGTAAACGTCCTGTTTTTTGACCAGGGTGGGGATATAAATCCTGCTGATGTAAACTGGATATTGATACAGGGTGACAGTGAAATAAGTGTACGGGAAATGAAGGATAACTGGGGTAATACCCTCTGTTATTTCGGCATGAATGATAATTTAGAGCTGCGCTCATCCGGTACTGATGGGATATTTTTAGCAAAGATGATATCTTCAGATTAACACCATTTGATCTCAGGTTTGGAAGAGGATGACACTTCCAGTACATTGCGGTAGTTTTTATGCATAACTATCTATGCACAATATTTATGGCGAACATTTAAATGAGCGAATCTTCCGACGAAGAGGAACAACTATTTCATCTCGTTTTTCCCGGCAATATACTGCCCGGCTCTGAACATGATGAAGTTGTATTAGGTCTTTCACGTTTGTTAAAAACGCCGCCTGACAGTACGGCCAAGCTAATTTCCGGCAAGAGAAGGTATGTAAAACGTACTTTTACACTAGATAAGGCCAGGCAATTACGTGCACAGGTAGTTAAGTTAGGTGTGGAATGTGAACTTGAACCTGTTGGTGAAGTGAAAAAGACCACACAGAAGAGAAAAAAAAGCAGGCATAAAGAAGCCTTTCCAGACCCGGAAAATTTCGCCATGCAAGCGGCCGACACAGATCATGAATCAGACCAATCAATGTCATATAGCCAAACAATGGCTGAACTTCAGCAGCTTGCAGATAAAGTTAACCAGGAGAATCACGATATAGATGTTATTGATTTTTCAACCTTTGTGGTCGACGCGGAAGAGGTAAAGAAAGAGGAGATAAAGTCTGTCTCACAGGCAGCCGCCGAGCGACGACAGTCCCAC
>JASJFV010000177.1:0-6217 GCA_033791885.1 Gammaproteobacteria bacterium
ATGTCCCTTATACTCCCATGGCTATTATTTATCAATATAAGGGAACTTTTTTCATTCAATAACCGCAGTTGCAAGCGGACACACAATCATTCGAGTAGACGGGCGTGCAAGCTGAGCCGGATCTTTGAGCCGCGGACACGAAACTAGATTGATTGACGCCAGCCACGTTTTTTTTTCATCATTCAAGAGTCTAAATCTGTTACGACAGTGCACAGTGCATCATCTGCTCAGCCTGGTGCCGGGATACTCTGGTTGAGATGCAGAAAAATGATTTTGCTGCAGTATTTAATGAACAGGTTTAGAAGGTAAATACATCTGTATTTCATCTTGACACCACTGTCGCTCTGCATTGCTTGCTTTTTTTAATGAGCTGCTAGCGTGTGTCAATGCCATGGGCAGATATACAGCGCCCGACAAGCTGGCAGTGCCTCAGCACTGGCGCTTACTGACACATTTTTCCCTGCAAACACACGGGCCAAGTGAGCATCTGCATCTTAGTTCACATGGAAAGTAAGTGACCATCGAATAATTTGTCGATGAAGTATAGAATACTGCAATCCGATAGCGGCGCTACATCATACCCTTTCGTGGAATCACTGTGATGATAGTGATGCATACCGTCACCACCTTATTTAATATGAACGTTTGCAGGAACAGTAGTGGCTGTCATGCCTACTAAACAGAATATGTCAAAAAATGAGCACAAGGCCATACTGGTTATCACAGACGGTATTGGACATAACCCGGAGAGTGACAATAACGCTTTTGCACAGGCGTATAAGCCGACTTACGATGAACTGCTGACAAATACCCCGCATAGTTTGATCAACACTTCTGGCACAGCAGTCGGCTTGCCTGAGGAGCAGATGGGCAATAGCGAAGTTGGCCACATGACGCTCGGCAGCGGGAGAGTGCTGGAACAGAACCTGGTCAGGATTAGTCATGCTATTGAGGAAGGTATACTGCAGCAGGATGACCGTCTGAAGACCCTTTTCTACATCAGTAATAGTATCCACCTGGTTGGACTCCTCAGTGACGGAGGGGTGCATTCACATATAGATCATATAATAGGGCTGGCACGCCTGGCCTCTGAGGCAGATAAGCATGTTTTTATTCATGTCATCACTGATGGACGCGATGTAGCGCCTTCTTCTGCCCTGCAGTATCTGGAAAGACTTCAGCAGAGTCTCGATGAGAATATGACCATTGCTACTGTTAGTGGACGTTTTTACACAATGGACCGTGACAGGCGCTGGGATAGAGTAGAACAGGGTTATCGGGCGATAGCAGAAGCAAGCCCGCAGACTAGCATGAGCCCAGTAGCATACATCGAGTCGATGTATAAGCAGGGGATATCGGATGAGTTCATCGAACCGGTAGCGCTGGGTGATTACAGTGGTTTCGAGCGTGGCGACGGAGTGATCTTCTGTAATTTCAGAAGTGACCGTATGCGCGAGATCGTTGAGGCTACAGCGGCTGAGGATTTTGAGCTATTCGAACGCAGCAGTGCTGCGGTCAAAGTGTTGACTATGACCGAGTATGATAAAGAATTCAGTGTACCTGCGATCTTCAGGCCGGAGCACCCGCAGCATACTCTGAGCCAGGTGATCAGTGATGCCGGGCTAAAGCAGTTCCATGTCGCGGAAACGGAGAAATATGCCCATGTTACTTTTTTCTTCAATGGTGGAATTGAAGCGCCATGCAAGAATGAGACACGAAAACTGATACCCAGCCCACGGGTAAAAACTTACGATTTACAGCCCGAAATGAATGCCCCCGAAGTCGGTGATGCTGTGATCAGCGCAATAGACGACGGTTACGATTTTATCCTGGTTAACTTTGCTAATGCAGACATGGTCGGTCATACCGGCAATTTCGATGCCAGTGTCAGCGCGGTTGAAGCTGTCGATAAACAACTTGGGCGTGTCCTCGAGGCAGCAGGACAGCAAGGTTATTCCATTGTCATTACCAGCGACCACGGCAATGTTGAAAAGATGAGCCTGAGCACGGGAGAAAAGGTCACCAGCCATACCACCTGTGACGTCTATTGCTTTGTCGTTGATGACAACGTGAAAGAGATTAGCAATGGCAGCCTGGCTAATATAGCACCAACTGTTCTGCAGTTGATGCAGTTGCCGATTCCTGATGAGATGGAAAAGTCTTTGATCCAGGGACAGACATGAGACTTAGTCTGGACTGTATTGTGTCAGCCAATGTTCTTATGAACACGGGATGATCAAACGGCAAAGTCTCTATTTCACCGCGATAAATCAGATAAAAGCAGCAAATGGTTGCACGCGGACCATGTCACCGGCGGCAACACCGTCGCAATCTTCATCAAGCAGGATGAAGCAATTTGCAAGACTCATCGACATCAATACGCCTGAACCCTGCTGGCCTGTTTTTTTTACAGTCATTTTTCCTGCTTCATCCTGTTCGAGGATGCCGCGCTGAAATTCGTAACGGCCCTTGCGTTTGCGAATATTGCCGCTGCAGCTGGCCATCAGTGTCAGTGGCTGGCTGTAATGCGCGCTGGCCAGGTACTCTAATGCAGGCTGCACAAACTGGTAAAAAGTCACCATGACTGCCACCGGATTGCCTGGGAGTCCGAAGAACAGGCTATTGCCTATACGCCCGTGTGTCAGAGGGCGCCCCGGTTTCATGGCGATTTTCCAGAAATGAATTTGACCGGTCTTTTCGAGGATGGGTTTAATGTAGTCTGCTTCGCCGACCGATACGCCGCCGGAAGTAATGACGACGTCCGCCATCAATGAAGCTTCGTTAAATGCCTTTTCCAGATCGTCGGCATTATCTTTAATGACGCCCATATCAAGTATTTCTACATCCAGCCGTTTAAGCATGCCAAATAAACTATAGCGGTTGCTGTCATAGACGTCGCCTTCTGACAACGTTTCACCGATCGAGCGCAGTTCATCACCGGTTGAGAAAAAAGCAACGCGCGGACGTCGCCGTACTCTGACTTCACCTATACCAAGCGAGGAAAGAACACCGAGATCGGCAGGGGTCAGTATGTGAGATATTTTCAGCACAGTACTGCCAGCAGCGATGTCCTCACCCGCCTGGCGAACGTTCTGCCCGCAACGGTGTCCGTCGTCTATACGAACGCCTTCTGGTTCGACTTCGTTGACGTGTTCCTGCATCACGACAGTATCGGTTCCGGCAGGCATTACCGCACCCGTCATGATACGAACACATTGGCCTGATTCACAGTTGCCGCTGAATGGCGCACCGGCGAGGGATCTGCCCATGCCCCGGTAGATGCGGTCGCCACCCTGTGGCAGATCATCACCAGCAAGTGCGTAACCGTCCATCGCAGAATTAGTGTGACCTGGAACCGATGTCGGTGAAATGATGTCTTCTGCAAGTACCCTGCCAAGGGCGTTCCGTAGTGTGAGTTTTTCGCTGGCGCTGATGGGTTCTATTGCGCCCAGTATCTTCTGCCGGGCCTCGTCGACTTTCAGGGTGCTCTTTTGCGGTACGTCATCGCAGCAGGAAGTGGCACGAGTTGCGCTGCTCATGTCTGACTCGCCTCTGATGCGACGCTATGCCCCGGTGTATTAATAATGTTGTCGATGATGAACTGAACGATCTGTTCCGGGTTGTTAAGGTTAAGCTTTGGCAGCAGGTTGCTGTTTTCGGATATCGGTGCATCGCTGGCAATCGCTATGATATTGCTGTCATCCGGAAAGAACAGCGGTTTATTCAACTGCGGACGGTGGAGTTCAATTTTTTTGAAGTTTTCATGCTTGAAGCCTTCCACAAGTATCAGATCAAGGTTCTGCAAATTCAATCCGGAAAGCGCGTCAGCCAGTGAAGGCTCACCGCGTCCTTCATCAAATTCGGTTATTAGTGCCATGCGCTTGTGTGAAGCGATCAGCATCTGGCTTGCGCCGGCTTCACGTAATTCGTAACTGTCCTTACCGGGATGATCAATATCAAACGTGTGATGGGCATGTTTAACGACTGCCACCTTCAGACCCTGCGTTACCATTAATGGCAGTAGCCGTGTCAGCAGGGTTGTCTTGCCAGTACCGCTCCAGGCACAGAATCCAACCATTGGCACTGCCAGCTCATTCACGTCGTGGTTCCTGGTTCATCTATTTTACGCAGGTCTTCTTCAGTATTGATATTAAAGAAGGTCTCGATGACATCAGAAAAATCCGCCAGCGCAGTATTATGACGGGCATACCAGAGGTCGATCTTGCGATCACCAGCATCGAGGAAATCCTGCAGGCTTTCAAGCAGTGAACGTGGTATCAATGCATAGACCGGCTGCATGCGATGACCGTCATGAGCCACCGCAAGATCGGCATTATTATCTTCGATTGCTGTGCATAATCTGCTGACCAGGTCAGCAGGTACGTAAGGCCCGTCGCAGGGTAATGTCATAATATAATCGGTATTACAGGCCGCCAGTGCCGCAGCAAAACCTGCCAGTGGCCCCTGGTAATCCGTCATATTGTCGCTGATCACCGGGTAGCCATACTCGGCGTATACCTGCTGATTGCGGTTTGCATTGATGATGACGGCGTTGACCTGGGGAGTGACCAGGTCAAGGATATGCGCTATCAAAAGTTTGCCATCCAGTTCCATCAGCCCTTTATCCTGGCCACCAAGGCGCCTGCCACGGCCGCCTGCCAGCACCACTGCTGTAATATTCTCTCTGTCAGGTGAATTCATGCTGTGTGGTGTCGTGCTGTCTGGCCAACCGGGAATGCCGAAACATTTTCTGCCTGTGTGAGTCTGGAGTCAGGGGTTATTCTGCCATCTTTGAGCCGTAATTGCCTGTCGGTCAGCGTCTGGAACTGCATCTCATCGTGGCTGGTCAGAACGATCGCCATTCCTTCACTTTTCAACTGTCGCAACAGTGAATGTGTTCGCAGCCGGGACTCCTGATCCATGTTTGCCATCGGCTCATCCAGCAGAAGCACTGCTGGAGCGCGCAGCCATGCCCTGGCCAGGGCGACGCGCTGTGACTCGCCGCCTGACAGGGTGGTAGCAGAGACATCCGCAAGGGGGACGAGATCTGCCCAATGCAGTGCTTGATCAATATGTTTGCCACGTTCTGCAGCACTGTAGCCATGTGGTAATGCGTAGGCGATATTCTGTCTTACACTTGAATCAAACATATAGGGATGCTGATGCAGGTACATGATTTTTGCCTGCAGCGCACGTCGGTAGCTGCGCCATTTTATTTCCCCCAGCCCGGTGTTTATGGTTCCAGTATCTGGTTTTTCCAGCCCGGCTATAATTCTCAATAGCGTCGTTTTACCCGAGCCGTTGGTACCGCAAAGCATTGTGCATTGGCCTTTATGCAGTTTGAAATCAACACCATCAAGGATGCACCGGCGACGATAGCGTTTGCTAATGTTGCTGAATTCAATATTGATAAACGATGTCATGTCGCGAACCTTCCCTTACCCTGGAAATAGTGCAGCAGGCCGTTAAGCCCAAAAGCCAGCAGCAGCAGCACAATACCGAGTGCGATACCCTGGGAAAATTCGCCTTTGCTGGTTTCAAGAGCAATAGCGGTTGGGATGTTACGCGTGTAATTGAGTATATTGCCGCCCAGCATCATTGAGGCACCGACTTCGGCAATGATTCGCCCATAAGCCGCCAGCAATACCGCGAAAAGGCCGAAGCGAACTTCGTGCATCACGGTCAGCAATGCTCTCAGCGGACTGGCGCCGAGAGTCCTGGCTGTCTCCCAGGCACGACGATCCGCCGCCTGAAAAGCAGAATGTCCCATCGCAACCAGAATAGGAACGCAAAGTGCTATCTGCCCCAATACCATTGCACTCTGGGTAAATAAAAGCCTTAAATCTCCCAGCGGTCCTTGCCGTGAAAGCACCAGGTAGAGTGTGAGTCCAACTACAACTGCAGGCAAAGACAGTAAGGTGCTGAATAAAGAAATCAACAGGCGGCGACCGGGGAAGCGCCCGTTGGCAAGCATGAAGGCCAGCAGCAGTGATGGAGGAATGGCAATCAGAATTGCAGTAGTCGAAACGCGAAATGAAATACCAATGATGCCCCACAATTCACTATCGCCTGTCGCCAGCAGGCGAATAGCATCAATAGTGGCGATGTTAAGTGACTCCATGACGGTATTGCGTCAGGTCAGTGCGCCGTGCCTGACGGTGCTTTTTCCTGTGCAATATGGCCTGTGTCAGCTGAAGGAGTAAACAGCAGTGAACCC